>JAUPTR010000293.1 GCA_030917985.1 Pseudomonadota bacterium
GATCGCCCTGAATTTCAATCACGCCATCCTTGCTTGAGCCTCCCACGCCGCATTTGCGTTTTAATTCGCCTGCCAGCAATTTCAGTTCGGCATCGTCAAGGCTGAAGCCGCTGGCGCTGGTGACGGTTTTGCCTCCTCGTCCGGCCACTTCGCGGCGAATGCGGATGATGCCGTCGCCGCCGGGCGGGGCCTTTTTCTTGCAGGCACAGGCTGCCAGTGCCTGGCCGCAGCCGGGGCACAGGCGTCCGGATTCGGTGGAATAAACGGGGCGTGAATTGGACATGGTTGATCAGGCATCGGCTTGAGAAGCCCGATATTCTAGCAGCTTGTCGGTCTTGAGCCATGGCTCAAGTTCGACACAGCCGCTACGTTCGGCACCGCGTCGGACTGAAGTCCGACCTACAAAAACCGCTTGTTTTCGTGGCAGTAGGGGGATGCAGAGGCGTTGCTGCGCGGTACAAGAAATCAATACAGGCGGGCGATTGTTACGGCTTGTGAAGCGGCTGGGCATCAAGCCGGACAGTCTGAAGCCCGCTTGTTGCAACAAAGCCAACCATGGCGATCCATGGTTGGCTGTGCAAAGAAAAGCCCCAGGACAACGTCTCTAGATGTTGCCCCAGGGTAGGGGAAACCGGTAAGAGCAATTACTCTACGGAACAAATTCTAGTCTTTTGGCATATATCTGTCAAACGGCAAATTTGAATAAAGTGCTGCAATGATGTCTAAGCCGCTCAGGGCTTGAATTGTTGCTGTTCTGCCTTGCTTTGAATTGCCGCAGAGAGGTCAGGTGAGGGTGTAAATTTTAAATATGTACGAAAATGTGAATTAATGATGCAAATGGCATTTTGCGGTTGCGGCTGTCGCCATTACATGCCGCCTTGCTGCAGAAACAATGAGGGGTTGCTATTGCATGATTTGCAGCACGTCGCCGGCTTTGATGCTGGTCTTTTTTTGCCTGGGGTTGGCGGTTTTGACGTCGTCAATGTCCACGTTGAATTTGCGTGCGATGCTATATAAGGTATCGCCGCGTTTTGCGGTGTAACGGATGCTGCGCTGCTGGGCTTTGGCCGTTTGCCGGCTTTGGTTGTCTTGCACGGTGTTGCGCACCGGCTCCAGTCGGGCCACGGTTAACGGTTGGCCCAGTCGCAGCGTGTGCGATTTAAGCCGGTTCATCGAAACCAGCTCGGTTACGCTCAAGTCGTAACGGCGTGAAATATTGAATACGGTGTCGCCCTTGCGCACCACGTGCTGCCGGGTGCTGCTTGGTTCCACTTTTTCCAGTCGCGCATAGGCGGGCATGGCCGCCGAAGGATTAGTGAATTCCGGTGCTGGCGGTGGCTGCTGTGGATCACCGCTGCTGCGTGGCACCATCAATATCTCGCCATGGGCAACCTTGCTGTTGCCGATATTGTTGACTTCACGCAGTTTGGCCAGCGATGTGCCAAAACGTGCCGCAATTTTCAGATAACGTTCGCCCGGCGTGGTGGTGTATTGCTCCCACGATAGCAGGGGGCCGTCGAACGATGAGAGGTTTTCACTGAAGGCGTCTGCCTTGTCGGCCGGCAGCAGCAGGCGGCGCGAGGGTTTGTAGGCGATGATGGGCTTGGTGAAGGCCGGGTTGAGGTTGACGAATTCATCCACAGACATGCCCGCCAGCTTGGCCGCCACTTGGGTATCCATGTGGTGCGGGGCGGTAACCACACTGAAATAAGGCCGGTTGGGAATGTCGGGAAGACGGATACCCCAGGCCTCGGGGTTGGCGATCAGGTTGCGCACCGCCAGCAGTTTCGGCACGTAATTGAGGGTTTCATTTGGCAGGCCGATATTGCTGTAGTCTTCCGGCAGGCCTTTGGCACGGTTTTTTGCCAGTGCTCGAGATACCGCACCTTCGCCCCAGTTGTACGATGCCAGCGCCAGGTGCCAGTCGCCAAACAGGCCGTACAGATAGTTCAGATAATCCAGCGCGGCTTCGGTTGCGGCCAGCACATCACGGCGGCCGTCGTACCACCAGGTTTGCTCCAGGCCGTAATTTTTGCCGGTTGAGGGGATGAACTGCCAGATGCCCGATGCGTGCGCCGGCGAGTAGGCTCTGGGGTTGTAAGCACTTTCGATCATCGGTAGCAGGGCCAGATCCAGCGGCATGCTGCGTTTTTCCAGCTCGTCCACCACGTGGTACATGTATCGCTTGCCGCGTTCGCTGATGCGATAGAGCTGCTCCGGCCGGGCTGCGTAATACTGTTCCCATTCTCGCACCAGTGCGGAATCCAGATTGGGAATCGCGAAATTGTCGCGCATGCGGTCCCACAGGCTGTCATAACTTAACGGTGCCGGGGTGGGTGTCCAGTTTGGCGCAGGTTGGCCAATTCGCTCGCTCTGTTCCGGAACGGGGTCGGCGATAGTGGTTTCCTGCTGCGCTTCAGGTTGCTCGTCAGCTTGTTCTGCGGGTGTGCTCTTGTTGCCGGAAAACGGCCAGGAAAAGAAGCTGTCAGCCATGATTGGGCTGGAAAGTAGCAGCAGGATGGGCAGCAGGTGTCTGGATATCATGCGCGAAAGGTGCGTAATCACTGGGTTGAGCAGTTTGCCACGCGCCGGCGTGAAGGTTGGGCCGGGCGGGGCCGAACCTCTGCGCGTCTGCCTTGCGCCAGCAACCCGGATGGTTGCAAAAGGGCTGTCATTTTAAGCGGCGCCTTGCCTGGCTGTCAAAAACATCAATTTAAATAAAGGGATGCATCATTTTCTTGAAGCTAACTGATTAGAAACAAAAGGGATATGACAAATGCCAGGCCGGGGCGATCAGCGGAATGTGTCTTTCCAGCACCGCAGTTCGGCAAAAACCTGTTCGCTATCTGTCAGTGTATGGCCGCAATATCGCTGAACGGCTTGCTGAATCCGGGCGTTGTCGCATCTGAGGAAAGGGTTGCTGGCGAGTTCGTCTGCCAGTGTGCTTGGCAGGGTTGGCTGATTGGCATCACGCAGTGCCTGGTCACGCCGATGCCGTTGTTGCAGCGCAAGGTTGTCCGGCTCGACTGTGAGCGCAAAGCGCTGATTGGCAAGCGTGTATTCATGGCTGCAGTAAATCCGGGTGTCTGGCGGCAGGTGTGCCAGCTTTTGCAGCGATTGGTGTAGCTGCCGTGCGGTGCCGTCAAATATCCGGCCACAGCCGCAGGCAAACAGGGTGTCGCCACAGAACAGCATCCCTGCTGCGTAATAACCCATGTGCTCCGCCGTGTGGCCGGGCAAGGACAGCACCTTGAAGCTGATCTCCGGTTGCGTTATTGCTATCCGATCGTTGTCGCTCACCGGCCGGGTGGTGCTCTTCAGTGCCGGGTGCGCCGGTGCGTATACCGGGCAGCCATAACGCTGCTGCAATTCTTCCACGCCACCGATGTGATCGCCATGGCAGTGGGTGATGAGTATGGCGCTCAACTGCAATTGCTGCCGCTGGCAGTAAGCGGCAACGACGTTTGCGTCACCGGGGTCGACTACGACAGCATGCGCGCCGCTTTGCAAAAGCCAGATATAATTATCGTTGAACGCGGGCAGAGGAATGATTTTCAACATCTCGCCATATTAGCGGTTGCCTCGGCCGCGATAGAAGCAAAACTTGCTGCGGCATATCGGACGGGATTGTTATGTATACGCTGAATGAGTGGTGGAAAACCCCGTTGGGCCTGTATTTGCTGGCTCGTGAGCAGGCTTTCTACGATTCTGCGGTGGCGGACGTGTTTGGATACAATGCGGTGCAACTGGAAATGCCGCAGGCAGATTTGCTGCGCATGAGCCGTATGCCACGGCATTTTCATGCCGGCATTCGCGGCAGCGACTTGTGTTGCGATCCGCGTGCCTTGCCTTTCGAGAACGCCAGCGTGGATTTGCTGGTGTTGCCGCACGTTCTGGAGTTCTCTGCACATCCGCATCAGGTGTTGCGTGAGGCTGAACGGGTGCTGGTGCCGGATGGCCGGCTGATCATTTCCGGCTTCAATCCCTGGAGCCTGTGGGGAATCGAGCGTCGCTTGCGCCGCCGGCGTGGTTATCCATGGCATGGCAATTTCATCAGCTTGCCACGTCTGAAGGATTGGCTGGCCTTGCTCAGCCTTGATATCGATGCCGGCCGGCAGACCTGTTATGTTCCGCCGTCGCAACAGCCGCACTGGCTCTGGCGTTTCCGTTTCATGGAAGATGCCGGCGATCGCTGGTGGCCGGTTGGCGGTGGCGTGTATTTTCTGCAGGCGGTAAAAAGGGTGCGCAGCATGCGTCCGATCACGCCTTCCTGGCAAATGGCCAGAGTGCCGCAACGGCTGGTGGTAACCACTGACCGCATATCGTTGGGCGATCACAGGAAAACACAACAGAAATGAGTTTGAACTTGGTGGAAATTTATACCGATGGAGCCTGCAAGGGAAACCCCGGCAGAGGCGGTTGGGGTGCGTTGTTGCGTTGCGGCGGCAAAGAGAAGGAGCTGTTTGGCGGAGAGGCCAACACCACCAATAACCGCATGGAACTGCAGGCCGTGATCGAGGCCCTGAACACGCTGACCCGCCCCTGTCAGGTGGTTTTGCATACCGATTCCCAATATGTGCAACTGGGTATCAGCAAATGGATTCATGGCTGGAAAAAGCGAGGCTGGCGTACCAGTGCCAATGAGCCGGTAAAGAATGCAGACCTGTGGCAGGCGCTGGAGTTGGCCAGTCAGCGTCATCAAATCGATTGGCGCTGGGTTAAAGGCCATGCCGGGCATGAATTTAACGAGCGAGCCGATCAATTGGCCAATGCCGGCGTATTGTCGCTGCAGCGGGGGAGCTGAGAATGCGCCAGATTTTTCTTGATACTGAAACCACCGGCCTGGATCCGGCCCAGGGGCACAGGCTGATTGAAATTGCTGCGGTGGAAATGATCAACCGCAAGCATACCAATCGTCATTTCCATGCCTATGTGAATCCCGAGCGGGAAATCGATGCGGAAGCGGAGCGTGTGCATGGCATCAGCCTGGATTTTCTGCAGGACAAACCGAAATTTGCCAATGTTGCTGACGAATTTCTCGCATTTGTCGAAGGGGCAGAGCTGATCATCCATAACGCACCGTTCGATATCGGATTTCTCAATGCTGAATTGAAGCGTATCGGTCGCCAGGAGATGAAGGTGTTTTGCCCGTCGGTGATTGATACCCTGGTGATGGCCAAGGATGTCTTTCCTGGCAAGCGCAACAGCCTGGATGCCCTGTGTGACCGCTTCGAAATCGACCGCTCCAACCGTACTCTGCATGGCGCGTTGATCGATTGCGAATTGCTTGGAGATGTCTATCTGGCGTTGACTCGTGGCCAGGATAGTTTGCTGATGGACTTTGGCAGCCATTCTCATGGTGGTGCGTCGCATGGCGGCAAACCGCGCCGCGAGTGCAAGGCGGCCCCGCGCGTGCGCTACGCCACGGAGCAGGAATTGGCCCAACATGCGGACTACCTCGCTGATCTGGACAAAAACACCAAGGGTGATTGTCTCTGGCTGAAAATGACGAAACCGGACGATGCAGCAGTCAACTGAGTGCCGGGTGATCATCCCGGCTGCGGGTTCTGGTTCGCGCATGCAGTCGGAGGTGCCCAAACAGTATTTGCTGCTGGCCGGAAAACCCGTGCTGCAGCACACACTGGATGCCTTGCTGCAGCATCCGGCGATGCGTAGGGTGCTGCTGGTATTGGCGCCGGATGATAGCCATTTTGACCGTTTCGACTGGTCGACTTACGCGAAAAGCCTGGTTGTGGCCAGAATTGGTGGCGACAGCCGTGCAGCGAGTGTGCGTAACGGCTTGCGTTATCTGCAGCCTCATACGGCCGATAGCGACTGGGTGCTGGTGCATGATGCCGCCCGCCCTTGTCTGGGCCAGGCAGAATTGCAGCGCTTGTTTGCCGAGCTGCAGCCGCATCCGGTGGGCGGGATTCTGGCCGTGCCGGTTGCCGATACCTTGAAGCGTGCCGACTCTGCGCAGCATATTGAAGCCACTGTTTCCAGAGCGCATCTGTGGCAGGCGCAAACGCCGCAGATGTTCCGTTACGGGCTGCTCTTGCGGGCGCTGCAGAATGCAGCCGACGAGGGCGTTACCGATGAAGCGTCTGCTGTGGAGCAACTTGGCCTGCACCCGGCGCTGGTCATGGGGAGTGCCCGAAACATCAAGATTACGCTACCCGGTGATTTGCCATTCGCCGAGTGGATTCTGCAGCAAAAGGAAATGCGATGAGAATTGGTCAGGGATTTGATGTGCATGCCTTGGTGGAAGGGCGCCGGCTGATTATTGGCGGTGTCGATATTCCGTTTGAAAAAGGCCTGCTGGGACATTCAGACGCGGATGTGTTGCTGCATGCCATCACCGACGCGTTGATTGGTGCCGCTGCGCTGGGGGACATCGGCAAGCATTTTCCGGATACCGATGCCCGGTTTGCCGGTGCGGATAGCCGGGTGTTGTTGCGCGAAACCTGGAAAATGTTGCATGAGGCCGGTTATCGGGTAATCAATGTCGACGCGACCATTATTGCTCAGGCGCCAAAAATGGCGCCGCATATTGCCAGCATGGTTGCCAACATCGCATCAGATCTCGGTTTGCGGACGCAGGATGTCAATGTGAAGGCAAAAACCACCGAGCGGCTTGGGTTTACCGGCAGAGGCGAGGGCATTGCGGCCGAGGCCGTATGTCTGATCGAAAAGCGCTGACGGCAGGCGCAGCTCGACGCTGCGCCTGCTTAACCGATTTCGGTGTGAACTGATGGATCAAAGCGGGTTGCGCGATTGCGCCCGCTTTTCTTCGAGTGATAGAGCGCCAGGTCGGTTTCCTGAATCAGGTCTTCCGGCTTTTCGTGGCCGGGCTGGTAAATCGAGATGCCCATACTGATGGTGAACGCAATCGGCGTGCCATCCCAATCTGCGGGTTCGCTTTCTGCGGCAACCCGAATCCGTTCCGCCAAGGTCAGCGCACCCACTACATCTGTGCCGGGCAGGATCAGCATGAATTCTTCGCCGCCATAACGACCAAAAATATCCGATTTGCGCAACAGGTCCGTCATGCGTTTGCCGACCGCACGCAGCACGGCATCGCCGCCCAGGTGGCCGTAGTTGTCGTTGACCTTCTTGAAGTGATCAAGGTCGAACATGATCAGCGCAAAGCCTTCTTCGTAACGTCTTGCGCGCTCAAATTCCTGCAGCAGATGCTCCTGCAAATAACGGCGGTTATAGATTCCGGTCAGACCATCGCGATTGTTGCTTTCTTCCAGCGCCGCCTTGGTTTCGTTCAGCTGGCGGGTGGCAATGGCGGTGTCCGTGACGTCGAACAGCGAAATGCATACGCCGTCAATCCCGCCATCCTTGCCGAGCATTGGCATGATGGTCGAGTTTTGCTGCATGAAATCGATGCCGCCGGTAATGGGGCGATTGTGTGCAAACTGGAACAGGTAGGGGCGTTGTTCCCAGGAGGTGAAGGCAAAGTTTTTCAGCAGAAATACGCTGTTGATTTTGCGCTCCAGCCACTTGCGCGGCAATTCGGGAAAACAGTCGTAGATCACCTGGCCCAGAACTTCATCTGCCTTCTTGCCGCTGTGTTTTTCCATGAACTGGTTCCACAGCAACAAGCGGTGTTCCTTGTCCAGCGCGAACAGGCCGATTTCTACCCTGTCGACAATAAATGGCGCCCAGTCTTCAGAAAATTCATTTTCCGTCGACTCGTTCATTTAGAAGTTTTCCATGAATTTGTCGAGGGCTTCGCCCATCGACTGGATCGATTCTTCCGGCATCAGGAAAGTCATGTGAGAAGTGAAGTTACGCTCTTCAAGCGTGAAGTTAACCTCCACCAGCAGAGCGTAGTTCCAGGTCATCTTCTTTGGATCAATCAGCCTGTCCACCGGAATGTGTTCGGCCATGATCGAAGGTGCAGAGTAGGTCAGCGAGGCTTCCAGCAAATCGGCTATACCGCCCAGGCAGGCGCCAACCTGAACATTGCTGACGTCCAAAAGGATTTCCCGTTCTGCCGCGGCGTCCAGCTGGCCGTCGTATCCCATCAGGTCTGCCAAGTCCATGCAGCCTTCCTGGTCATAAATAACCAGTGCTTCACCGCGCATGGTGCCGTGGAACGATTGGCGGGCTGCTGTGATTTCCTTGTCGCGGCCGACCATATCGCTGATGGCTGTACCAATCGATGCTGCATCCAGGACGCGAATGCGGGGCACTGACAGGTTGACGAACACACCCAGTATACTGGCGAGCGATGAGCCGGCCTGGCCCATGGCAATATTGGTGACTTCTTGTAGTGCGTCTGTTTGATCGGGGTTGAGCAATGAGGGGGCGCTCATAGTACGATTCCGTATTTTTTGAGGATTTCCTGAATCTCGTTCGGATTGACCGGCTTTTTGCAAAAGGCAATCGCCCCCAATTGCCTTACCCGCTCTTGGGCAATCGGCTGAATATCGGCAGATACCACCACCACAAATGAATTCAGGCCTTCTTTCTGCAGGTTTTCCAATACACCATAACCATCCATTTCTGGCATGGTCAGGTCCAGAAACATGATCTCTGCCTTGCCCGCACGGTAGGCGTCCAATGCTTCCAGGCCATTTGCCGCTTGGGTAATTTCAATATCCCATTCAGGAGGAAGTGACTTGATCAGCATTTTCCGCGCCATCGCGGAATCGTCGCAGACTAATACAGGTGTTGGCATCTCAGTCGGGTTTCCGGACTAATTATCTTGGTGTCTAAAAATCTGTTTTTCTGTACCGCAGGCAGGTGCTGCGCGCAAATTCACTATAGCAACAAATTTGTTGAATCAAGCAATTTCGGCACGCTTTCTGATTAATTTGCCAGTGCCCGTATCCCGTTCAGCAGGCCAAATACGCCAAATCCAAATATCAGTGTTCCAGCCAGACTGCGCCATAAAGGTTTTACCATCAGCGCGCCAAACCGGCGCCCCGATGCCGCGATCAGTAGCAGGTTGGGTAAGGTCCCCAAGCCAAAGGCCAGCATTAACGCTGCCCCTGTCGGGGCGCTGGCGCTGGCGAGTGCACCCAGCAAGGCGGTATATACCAATCCACAGGGAATCCAGCCCCAGAGCGCACCGATTGCGAGTGCCTGGTACCAGTGGCGGATTGGCAGCAGTTTACGGGTGATGGGCTGAAGTCGGCGCCAGACGGGGGCGCCGATGCGTTCAATGCGAGTGATCAGGGTGGAAACGCCTGCAACGTATAATCCGAGTCCGACCAGAATCAGGTTGGCAAATAAATACAACGCGGTTTGCAGCAGATGCAATTGTGGCATTAGCAGCAAGCGGCTTCCCAGCATTCCCACAATTGCGCCAACCAGCATGTAACTGGCAATCCTGCCGCTATTGAATAGCAGTATATGGAGCCACGGCGCCTGACGCTGCTGGCTGCCCAGGGTCATGGCACCAACAATGCCGCCGCACATCGCTACACAGTGCCCACCGCCCAGCAGGCCGGCCAGGAACAGGGATAAAAAGCTGTATTCGAACACCTGCTGTAGTTCCGCACAAAGATGCGGAGTTTAAATGACTTTCGAGTAACGCTGGCGTTCCTGTTCCTGCCGCAGGTATTTGTCAAATGTCATGCAGATGGTACGGATCAGCAGGCGGCCTTTGGGCAGAACCGTCATGGATTGCTCGCCGAGTGTCAGCAAGCCTTCTTTTTCATACTCACGCAGCTGGTTGATTTCTTCCTTGAAGTAATTTTTGAAATCGATCAGATAGGCAATTTCCAGCGATTCGTAGGATATTTCGAAATGACACATCAGCGCCTGAATGATGGCCCGGCGCAACAGGTCGTCCGCCGTCAGCTCCAGTCCACGCATGATCGGCAGCTTGTGGCTGTCAATGGTGTCGTAGTATTCGTCCAGTGTTTTTACGTTCTGGCTATAGGTTGGGCCAACCTTGCCTATCGACGAAATGCCCAGGGCAATCAGATCACAATCGGCATGGGTGGAGTAGCCCTGAAAATTACGGTGCAGCCTTCCCTGGCGCTGGGCAATCGCCAGTTCATCGTCGGGTTTTGCAAAGTGATCCATGCCAATATATAGATAACCGGCGCCAGTCAGCTTTTTGATGGCAAGCTTGAGAATGTCCAGGCGAGTCTGTGCATCCGGCAAATCAACCTCGTTGATGCGCCGCTGGGGCTTGAAGAGTCCGGGCAAGTGGGCGTAATTGTAGATCGATATCCGATCCGGATCGGCAGAGATGACACGTTCCAGCGTACGATTAAAGCTGATGATATTCTGATGCGGCAGACCATAAATCAGGTCGACGCTGATCGACTTGAAATTGTTTGCCCGTGCGGCACGCAGCACGTTCAGGGTTTCTTCTTCCGACTGAATGCGGTTGACGGCACGTTGTACATTTTCGTCAAAATCCTGAACCCCCAGGCTCATTCGGTTGAAGCCAATCTCGCCGAGCAGTTCAACTGTCTCGGTGCCAACCTTGCGCGGATCGATTTCAATCGAGTATTCTCCGTCCGGAGCAAGATCGAAATGTTGTCGTGTCGCATCCATCAGCTCACGCATCTGATCGTCTGGAAGAAATGTCGGTGTGCCACCACCCCAATGCAACTGCTCGACCCGGCGGTCATTGCCGAGTAGTGCGCTTTGCATTTCCATTTCCCGGATCAGGTATTTGACGTATTTGCCGGAGCGGCCTCGATCCTTGGTAATGATCTTGTTGCAGGCGCAGTAATAACAGATGGTGTTGCAGAATGGCAGGTGGAAATACAACGATAACGGCCGGGTGATGCCGCCGATATTGCGCTGTGTCAGCCAGTGCGTGTAAGTATCAGCAGAAAAGGCCTCGATGAATCGATCTGCAGTGGGGTAAGAAGTGTAACGCGGGCCGCTCTTGTCCAAGCGACGAATCAGGTCCAGATCGACCTCGATCGCGGTGTAGTCGTCTTGGCTGTGTTTGCCGGCATGCATTGACTTTGATTCCATCCAGTTTCGGTAAATTGTCCTGAATACTATGCCAGCGCTTGTTGTTTGACGGTTTGATGTGGATCAAACGTACCGTCTTAGTCGTCTAAAAAACAAAAATTCATTAAAACCACACAGGATATACACGCATATGGCTCAAGTTTCATACTTGTTTAAAGAGGTTTCTCTACCCCAGCTCAAGGCTGCCTGTTCTGGATGCTCGCTGAAAGAGTTGTGCCTCCCGGTAGGTTTGGGGACCGATGAAATCGCGGAACTGGAAAGCTTTATTCATCGAGGCCGTGCGGCAAAGAAGGGTGAGTATCTGTATCGGGCAGAGGCCCCGTTCACCTCGCTTTACGCAGTCAAGGCTGGCTGCTTCAAGACCAGCGTCATTTCTGAAGACGGCCGCGAACAGGTTACTGGCTTTCACATGTCGGGAGAAATCATCGGCATGGATGCCATTAGTACCGAGCGCCATACCTGTAGTGCGATTGCGCTGGAAGATAGCGAGATCTGCGAGATCCCCTTTGTGCAGCTGGAAGAGCTTTGCCGCAAGATTCCCGCCTTGCAGCGTCATTTTTACAAGGTCATGAGTCGCGAAATCGTGCGTGATCATGGGGTGATGCTGTTGCTGGGCAACATGAAGGCGGAGGAAAGACTGGCTGCATTCCTTCTGAATCTGTCGCAGCGCTTTCAGTCACGCGGCTATTCGCCCCGGGCGTTCCATTTGCGCATGACGCGTGAGGAAATTGGCAGTTTTCTAGGTATGAAGCTGGAAACCGTCAGCCGAATCTTTTCGCGCTTTCAGGATGAGCGACTGATCCGCGTCAGCAATCGTGAAATCGAGCTTCTGGATATGTTGAGGCTGAAGCAGTTGTTGAATGGTTGTTCCAGCAAATAGATTGTTGATTGTGGGTAATCCGGAGCCTTAAGGCTCCTTTTTTGTCAGAACCTGTGCAGAATGTTCGGCTCTGAGCAGAATCAACGATTGTGATGAGGGTTTGCCATGCTGATGCGCCTGCTTGTTACTTGTATGGTGTGCGCTGTGTTTTCTGTGCCGTTGCGAGCAGAAAATGCATCGGTAAGCGTGGCCCCTGACTGTGTGGTGCTGTTGCATGGTTTGTGGCGAGACGCGCGTGCCATGTCGTATGTCGAACAACAGTTGCAGCAAAATGGCTATTCGACAGTCAATATCAGCTATCCGTCCACGCAGCAGCCGTTGCCGCTATTGGCGGATACA
>JAUPTR010000294.1 GCA_030917985.1 Pseudomonadota bacterium
CGCAAATTCGAAAATCAGCGCTTAAGGCGTGCGCGGTCTGCTGCGAACGTTTGGCCTGGCTGGCGATGATGCTGTAGTTTGCCGGCAGGTGCTGACGCAGCCATTCAGCGCTTTGTTGCGCTTGTTTCTGGCCTCGTGGGGTCAGTTGTCGCTGCAGATCGTTAATGCCGTCTTCTGCTTCGGCATGGCGCCACAATATCAGGTCCATGATGTGTTTCCGGTTTGTGCGGCTCAGGTCTTTTCGGCCAGCTCGTTCATCAGGCTCAGCTGCGCCGAGCGCGTTTTGGCGCCGCGAGAGGTTTTGCGCCGGTAGTGGCCTTCTCCGTTCATTTCCCAGGCTTGTGTGTTGTCTACCAGGTAGGGGCGTAAACCTTCCCGGATGACACGTTTCTTTGCTTTCGGGTCGAGTACCGGAAAGGCGATTTCAATGCGCCCGAAAAGGTTGCGGTGCATCCAGTCCGCACTCGCAAGGTATACGTCCTCGTTGCGGTCATTGAGGAAATAGTAAATACGGGTGTGTTCCAGAAAACGGCCAATGATCGAGCGTACTGAAATATTGTCGGACAAGCCCGGAACCCCAGGTAGCAGTCCGCAAATGCCACGTATGATGAGATGAATCTTTACACCGGCCTGTGATGCTTCGTATAGCAGATCGATGGTTTGGGGTTCGATCAGCGAATTCATTTTGGCAATGATCGCTGCGGGCCGGCCTGCTTTGGCAATGCGTATTTCGTTACGGACTGCTGCTGCCAGTTTGTCGTATAGCGTAAACGGAGCCTGCCACAGGCGGGTCAGTTGGCTGGCGTGCCCCAGGCCTGTCAGTTGTACAAATACGTCGTTGACATCTGCCGTGATGTCTTCGTTGCAGGTCAATAGTCCAAAGTCGGTATAGAGTTTGGCGGTGCGCGGGTGATAGTTGCCCGTGCCCAGGTGAACGTAACGACGCAGGCGATCATATTCGCGGCGTACCACCAGTAACATCTTGGCGTGGGTTTTGTAGCCCACCACACCATAAACGACGTGGGCGCCAACTTCTTCCAGGCGAGCGGCCCAGTTGATATTGGTTTCCTCGTCAAAACGGGCCATCAGTTCGACGACTACGGTGACTTCCTTACCCGCCCTGGCCGCCGCAATCAGTGCCTCCATCAGCACCGAATCGGTTCCGGTGCGATACACGGTCATTTTGATCGCGACAACATTCGGGTCGATGGCGGCTTCCTGCAGAAAGTCGATGACCGGGGCAAAGCTCTGGAATGGGTGATGCAGCAGGATGTCGCCACGGCGAATCGCAGCAAATAAATCAGGAGCGTTGCGTATGGCCTCTGGTTCGCCTGATACAAATGGCCGGAACTTGAGATCGGGGCGGTCAACTTTGTCGGGCACCTGCATCAGGCGCACCAGGTTGACCGGGCCATCCACGACATACAAATCGCTGACTTCCAGTTCAAACTGCTGCAGCAAGAAATCCTGAATATGTGATGGGCAGCCATCCGCCACTTCCAGGCGCACGGTGTTGCCAAACTGGCGCTGGGCCAGTTCACCCTGCAGTGCGGTACGAAGGTTCTTGATTTCTTCTTCGTCTACCTGCAAGTCGGTATCGCGGGTTACGCGGAACTGGTAGCAGCCATGCACCTGCATGCCGTTGAATAATTCACCGACATGAGCATGCAGTATCGAAGACAGGAATACGAATCCATATTCCACGCCGGATATTTCCCGCGGTAGCTGGATGAAGCGCGGCAGAATCCGTGGCGCCTGAACAATGGCGATACGCGATTCGCGGCCGAATGCGTCCTTGCCCTCGAGTTCGACCACAAAATTCAGGCTTTTGTTCAGAACACGCGGGAACGGATGTGATGGATCGAGGCCGATTGGCGTCAATACCGGCATCAGTTCGCGGAAGAAGAATTCCCTCACCCAGGCTTTTTGTGGCTCATTCCAGGTGGTTCGGCGAAGAAACTGGATGTTCTCCGCCGACAACGATGGTAATACGACATCACGCAATATCCGGTACTGACGCGCCACCAGATCGTGAGCCTCGGCGCTGACCAGCTGCAGTTGCTGCTTGGCGCTCAGGCCATCAGGGCCAACGATATTGGTATTGAGCCGGATATTCTCCTTCAGGTAAGCAACCCGTACCTCAAAAAATTCATCCAGATTGCTGCTGACAATACACAGAAACTTCAGGCGTTCCAGCAGTGGCTGATTATCGTCTTCAGCCTGGGCCAGTACGCGCCGATTGAATTTCAGCAGTGACAGTTCGCGATTGAGGTAGTAGTCAGGAGAATAACTGTACGGCATGCGTGGTGGGTGTCCGGGATCAATTTTGCGGTGGAGTAAAGCCTGCCGGCATATCTGCACCGGGGCCAAAGAAATAGGCTTCCAGCTGGTCGGCCAGGTATTTACGGGCGCGTGGATCAGCCAGGCTCAGTCGGTTTTCGTTGATTAGCATGGTCTGGAACTTGATCCAGCCTTGCCAGGCTTCCTTGGAAACGTTTTCAAATACCCGTTTGCCGAGTTCACCAGGAAGGGGCGGGAAATCCAATCCTTCTGCTTCGCGTCCTAGTTTTACGCAGTTAACCATTTTAGCCATTTGGAAATACCTCGCTTCAAGTGAAGTCTACGAATGAATTGTTACAGAATGATTGCAATATGGTGTCAGACAGATTGCTGGCAGGCATTTGCCAGCAGAATTATACCTGCCGGGAGCGGCCTAGAAACCTTCCAGCGATGCTTGTCCATAGAGTGCGGGGTGATCCGCCCTGGGGCGATCCAGATAATAGCCTTGCACCATGTCGACCCCGAACTCCTGCAGCATGTCCAGCACCTCCTGGCTTTCAACAAACTCTGCCACAGTTTGTTTGCCCATGCTGCGTGCCATCGATACCATGCCGCGCACAAAAATCTGGCTATCCTGGTCCTTGAGCAGGTCGCGCACAAACATACCGTCGATCTTGAGAATTTCAGCCTTCAGGTGTTTGAGATAGGTGAACGATGAAAAACCGGTGCCAAAATCGTCCAGGCAAACCTTGCAGCCGGTTTCGCGCAGTGCTTCGATGAAGCGCTCTGCATCGCGCATATCGGATACCGCTGCAGTTTCTGTGACTTCCACATAGAGCCGCTGCGGCGCCACGCCATATTGCCTGAGTTGTTCGGCGATATAAGCGGGCAGGCTGGGTTCATCGAATGAACGGCCGGAAATGTTGACCGATAGTGACGGAATGCCGGTCGAGGTTGCCAGCAGCTTGATCGATTCGCGGATGATCCAGCGATCGATATCGAGAATCTTGCCGGTTTTTTCTGCAACCGGAATGAACTGGGATGGCGGAATCAGAGATCGGA
>JAUPTR010000295.1 GCA_030917985.1 Pseudomonadota bacterium
AAGCCCTTATCCAGTGCGGCTTGCAGCTTGGCCAGAAAGCGCTCTGGGCTTGCCTCAGCGGCCAGGTGGGTAATACCCATCACGCGCGGCAGGGCCAAGCCTCGCAGAATTGGCGTATTCGCAGGCAGAATCGGCGCCACTTCAGTCGCCCCCGGCTGTTGCCAGGAAAACTGCTGGCCTTCGTGCGGATGGGGCTCGCCGTCCCATTCGGTGATCTGGAAAAACTGCAGCCGAACCGTGGCATGCGGGTAGGTAAACACCTGCACCAGCCACGGACAGGCGGTTTTCACCTCAATCCCCAACTCCTCGCGCAGCTCACGCACCAACGCCTGCTGCGGCGTTTCGCCCGGCTCGATCTTGCCACCGGGAAACTCCCAATAACCTTCATACACCTTGCCCGGCGGCCGCGACGACAGAAAAAACTCACCATTCGGCCGCAGCAACACGCCCGCCACCACTTCAACGATTTTCACTGGATCAGTCATCACGCCCAGCCCAATCCCGTGCAAACTGCCAAGCCACACGACCACTGCGCATGCCGCGCGACAAGGACCAGTTCAATGCCTCGCGTTCCACCTCCGGCGCGTCCGGGTCACAGGCAAAATGCCGCAGCCAGTGGCGCACCGCAGCCAGGTATTGATTCTGGTCGAACGGATAAAACGACACCCACAGGCCGAAGCGTTCCGACAGCGATACTTTTTCCTCAATCGCCTCGGCCGGGTGGATTTCTTCGCCAACGTGGCGGGTGCCGGCGTTTTCGTGAAAATACTCGGGCAACAAATGGCGGCGGTTGGAGGTGGCGTAGATCAACACGTTATCGGTAGCAGCGGCAATCGAACCATCCAGCGCCACTTTCAGCGCCTTGTAGGCGACATCACCTTCGTCAAACGACAAATCATCACAAAACACCACAAAACGCTCCGGCCGATGCGCCACTCTTTCGACGATATCCGGCAGATCGACCAGACGCTCCTTCTCTACCTCGATCAGGCGTAAGCCCTGCGGCGCGAAGCGATTCAGCACCGCTTTCACCAGCGACGATTTGCCCGTGCCGCGTGCGCCGGTCAGCAACACGTTATTGGCCGGTTTACCCGCGATGAACTGGCGCGTATTGCGCTCGATCGCCTGCTTTTGCATATCCACATTATGCAGATCACTCAAGGCGATGTGATGCACGTGCCGCACCGGCTCCAGATAACCGTGACCGTTGCGGATACGCCAGCGAAACGCCACCGCAGCGTTCCAGTCCGGTTCGCGTGGCGGCAGCGGTGGAAAATATTGATCGAGCCGGTCGAGCAGCGTGGCGGCTCGCTGAGCTAACAGATCGAGGGGGGACATGAGGAACCCAATCAGAAAAATACGTTCATAAATGAAAGACTTGCCGAAAAACCGGCCAGTCGGGTGTTACCAAGGCGTAACACAGTTGCGCTATAAATTAAGTGCTAGCGGAATTTCCCGCAACGCCCTTCAAGTGAAAAGGAGAGCCAAATGGCTATTTATTTCCTCGAAGGCCTGGTGAGCACCGTCAACGATGCGATCGCCCCTTTCGCTCACCTGGCCCGCAAACTTGGTCGCATACTAAAGCATCTGCTACACCCGGCACGCCGTAATGCCACCGCAGCCAATGTTGAACCTTTCCGTTAGCGTGCCCAACTGGCCCGATTCGCAACGAATCAACAGCAGGCTAACGCAAGGGGGAACCCCCCGAACCCAATAAGCAACAACCCCGCAATGCGGGGTTGTTGCTTATTGGGTTCGACGCAACGTCGTGCCGGAACAGCGCTGCAGCACCACAATGGGCACATCATGGTTCCCCCTTTGCAACAAGCTCACTCCCGCTACTGGATGGACAGCTTTTGTCTGCCCCAGATGAAGCGTTATGATTCGGCCTGCTGCCGGGTCGGTTTTTTGCCTCGATTGATGGTCTATTGAATGTTTGCATGCAGGACCCGACACTCAGCAGCCTGTCGCGCATTTTTCCCCTGCGTTGTCCTGACATATCCTGGAGATCGGCTGGATGAACAGCCCCGAAGAAAAAACCGTTGCCGTCGGCTGGGTGCGCGCCATTGTCGCAGCAGCCGAAAAAGGCGGCGCCGACCACGACGGATTGCTGGCACAGGCCGGCCTCTCCAGTCTTCCTGCCGACCCGCTGGCCCGTATTCCGCTGGATGGTGTGGTACGGCTTTGGCGTGCGGCGGTGGCGCTGACTGAAGACCAAAGCTTCGGCCTGCACATGGGGCATGCAGTAGAGCCCGGCTCCTTCAACGTGGTTGCGTATACCTTGCTTTCCAGCGCATCGCTGCGCGAAGCGCTTGGACACATGCAGCAGTTTCAACGCCTGATCTCCGATGGCGCGCGCCTGCAACTGGTGGAACAGAACGGCTTTGCCTGGCTGGTGTATCACCCGGTGGAAGCCACCTTGCCGTTCTCGCCACAGCAGGTAGAGGCAGTGCTGGCGTGTGCCGTGCGCCTGGGCAAATGGATTGTTGGCACGGAGTTTCAGCCACAACGCGTTTGTCTGACTCATGTACAGATTGGTGCGCTGACGGAATATCGGCGGGTGCTGGACGGCGAGCCGGAATTCCAGGCGCCTTTTAATGCGCTAGGACTGCCCTCGGCGCTGCTCGACAAGCCACTGCCGGCGCGCAATCCCGAGCTGTGTCAGCTGCACGGGTCGCTGGCGCGACGCCAGCTCAGCTCGCTCACCAACGCAATCAGCTGGAAGCAGCGTGTGGCAACCGTATTGCCACACTTGCTGGCGCAAGGCACGCTACAGAAAGAACAAGTGGCCACCATGCTTGGTATCACGCCAAGGGTTTTACAAAATCGTCTGGCCGAAGAAGGCAGCAGTTACTTGGCACAACTGGATGAGGTACGCCATCGGCTGGCACTGGAATACATCGCAGACCCGCTGCTGACGCTGGGGCAGATTGCGGTACTGCTCAATTTCTCGGATGCCAGCGCCTTTTACCGTGCCTTCCGCCGCTGGACCGGCAAAGTGCCGGGTGAATACCGGCAACAATTGCAGAAATCCTCATGAATATCGAACCCATCGGCATCATCCACTCCTGCTTCAAGGAGAAATTCGGCATCCCGCGCCAGCCCGGTCTGGTGGATGCGGCAGAAGCCACGCTACAACTGCTGCCGCCATACAATCGTGCCGAAGCGGTGCGCGGACTGGAAGGCTTCTCGCATGTCTGGCTGATTTTCGGCTTTCATGCCACCGCCGAACAAGGCTGGCGGCCTACCGTGCGTCCGCCGCGGCTGGGAGGCAACGCACGGGTGGGGGTATTTGCCAGCCGCTCTACCTTCCGCCCCAATCCACTCGGTTTGTCGGTGGTGCGGCTGACGGGTATTGATTGCAGTGGCGGTGTCGTATTGAAACTGGCGGGTGTGGATTTGCTGGATCAAACGCCGATTTTCGATATCAAGCCTTATCTGCCCTACGCTGACGCCCTGCCCAACGCAGAAGGTGGCTTCGCCCCGGAAAATCCAGAATCGGCGGTCATAGTCTCATTCAGCGCCACGGCCGAACGGCAACTGGCAAGCCTGGCCACGGAAAGACCGCGTCTGCGCCAGCTGATTTGCGAACTGCTGGCATACGACCCGCGCCCGGCTTACCGCGGCGACAACGATGCCAGCCGCGATTACGGCGTCAAACTCCATGATCTGGATGTGCGCTGGCGAATGAGTGGCGATAGAGCAGAAGTGACGGCGCTTGTACCGTCAGGCGCCTAGAAAGACACTGCCTTTTGACTGCGCAGGCGAATTACTGCGTCGCACGGAGCTCGAAAGCCCGCCTATCCTCATCATATGCCTCGCTTGACCAAGCCACTTGGCGGCTTGCCGCCCAGAGGAATGGCCATTCAGCGCTTTGCGCGTCGGGCTCCTTGCGCTTCACCCCGCTCGTCGAATAAATCAGCGCGTCCCTAGATATCGCCCGGCTGATTTCCCTGACTCACATCGCGATAGATCTCCAGTGTTTCCTTGGCTTGTCGCGCAGTAGCCACAGTCAACGCAAATTCGTCAACTTGCGGGTTCTCGCTGGCGGCAGCGATCACCAATAACCGTGCACTCTCCCGTTCCGGGTCATCGTTACCAATGCCATTGGTGGGAGGATTGCTGCTGATATCACTGTAAATATCGAGCATCTGCTGTGCCATGTAAACCGACTCTGCGGCAGCGTCCACCTGCGGATTGTCAGAAAGCGCAGCCACGGCCACCGGCGATTCTGTAACCGCGCGTGCCGCCAGCAGCCGTTTACCTTCATCGGAAATATCGACAATCGTAGATGGCGGCGGATCAGTTGGCAGCTCTGCGGGCAGCTGGCTGGCTTCCTCCGTCTGTTGTGGGGCGGGCGCCTGCACCTGGCGGAGGTCTTGTGCGGGGTTCAGCAAAGGGGCACCGGAAATCGGGGATAACATGATGACGTCCTCCTTGTACAGCCAATGTTCAAACACTTGACGTGCTGAAGCGCTCATCCGCAGTTAACGCCCGGAGGCATGTCGGCTGGCGCGTGCTCCGGCGCCCGCTACCGGGGTCAGCCTTGCGCTTCCTCTTCTTCGTCGCCGCGCGGCACGTCGTCACTGGCGAGGGGGGCTGAATCGTCTGCAGCAACCTCCTCGATAGCATCGCTGATGCGCTCGCGCAGCGATTCAAACGAATCACCAACGACTTCGGCAGCATGGCCGACCATTTCCGATGCGGAATCGACCAGCGACTGCCCGGCTTCCGACAAATCTTCCACCAACTGTTTGGTTTGTTCGACGATACTCATGGCCTGCTCCTTAAAAAATTGAGTACGGCTGCAAAGGCAGCCAAGAACAGGCTAACAGCCCGCTGTGTCGTTTTTGCGACGACCGCAGGTCAATTCGGTTTAACGCGGTGTTTTTCGCCGGTCAGGGTGCTTGCGGCGCTCGCTCTTGGTGTAAATTACCGTCGGCCAAGGGCTGCGGCGTTCTCCGTGACGACGATCATCTTTGGGCTGATGGCCAGAGGGCAGTTCCCAGATACGGGTCATGATTGACTCCTTCGGGTGCGACAAACTCTTGTAATTTATTTATAGATCAGCTTGTTGTATTTGCCGGTCTTGCAATCGACAGGATTCGCCCCAATTTGATGCACTAACCAATCGTCAGTGTTGCACTGGCACCCATCACCGCTTACCCGAACAAGGAGTCATCATGCCCAAGCCCACCGTGTCTTTGATTGCCATGCTGGTCGTAGCAACCATGGCCACAGCGCCCTTGGCAGAGGCTGCGCGTCTTGGTGGCGGCAAAAGCAGTGGCATGAGCCGCAGCTACAGCCGCCCGGCTCCTGCACAGAATTACAGCCGCCCGGCACAGCCAGCCCCGCAACCGCAATATCAGCAACCCGCACCACAGCCGCAACGTAGCGGCCCGGGCTGGGGCGGTGTAGCGGCAGGCGCGGCGGCGGGAGCGGCCGCAGGTTATCTGCTCGGTCAATCGGGCAACAATCACGCAACCGCCCCCAATGCTGCGCCGACAGATGCAGCGATGGCAGGCTCACACGCGCCGCAGTCGTCGTTCCCGTGGGGCATGGTA
>JAUPTR010000296.1 GCA_030917985.1 Pseudomonadota bacterium
GACCACACGTTGCTGGCCAGATATCTTTCTGCCGCCGATCTGTATGTGAGCACCTCACTGAATGAGTCGTTTGGGCTTGCCAACGCCGAGGCCCTGGCCCATGGCCTGCCGGCCATTTGTACCGCCGTCGGCGGTGTGGCAGAAGCCACTCGGGGAGGCGCCTGGCTGATGCCGGGGGACATCTCTGCACTTACTCTCGGCATCCAGACACTGTATGATGACGCGTTTATACGCACAAAATGGTCCGACACCGGATATCGGTGTGCATCGGGGTTGCCAGATGCACAGGCCGTTGCCGCGCAATATGAATGTCTTTACCTCGCTGACTGACAAGTTGTTCAGCAAAAAAAACAATTTCGACTTTTCCGCGCCGCTTTGCCCTCTGCCGGAACGGCTTGATCTGGCCTCGATGTCGCGCGTGATGGTGTTTGCACCACACCCGGACGACGAGTCGATCGGCTGTGGAGGGCTGTTGGCCCTGCTGGCGCAACAGGGAAGCAAGGTCCGGGTTGTACTGGTTACCGATGGCGGTGGCGCCGGCGGATTGCCCGCCGGGGCGGCGCAGATCAGGCAACAGGAGTTTATTGCCGCCCTTGCAGTGCTTGGCATTGATGAATGGCGCATGCTGAACTTCATCGATGGCGCCGTAGACGTGAATGCGGCACTCGAACAGGCGCTACTCAATTCAGTCATGGATTTTTCCCCGGATACGGTGATCATGCCATCCATGCTTGATCTTCATCGGGATCACCGCGCAATCGCCACGGCACTGGCACGATGCAGCACCAACCTGGCATCGGTTACAAAGTACATTCAGTACGAAGTCTGGTGTCCTTTACCTGCAACTCATCTAGTCGATATTTCTGCGGTGGCCGACACTAAATGGGCGGCAATCAGCCAACATCAAACAGCATTGAAATGTGGTGACTACCTGACGGCAAGCCAGGGGTTGGCTCGTTATCGCGGACTACTGCTCGGCAAGCCAGGCACAGATGCCGCGGCAGAAGCCTTTGTGGCCGAAACTGCCGACGAGTTCAGGCTGCAACGCCAGCACTGGCTTGCATCTACAGCCCGGCACATGCTGTCGTAGTTTTTACTTGATTTTGCATTTCTTCCAGACATTCGCAATGACTACTCTCTCTCAGCCTCTCGTATCCATTCTGATTCGCAGCATGGGGCGCCCCGAATTGAACGAGGCACTGGCATCTGTTCATGCCCAGACCTGGGGCAATATTGAACTGCTGGTCGTCAATGCCAGCGGAAATCCACACCCACCTCTTGCCACACACACGGGCGCGCGGCTGATCGATCCGGCTGGACCTTTATCCCGCTCCATGGCTGCGAACCGGCTATTGGATGAAGCAAAAGGGGAATTCCTGCTGTTTCTTGATGAAGACGATTGGCTGGCCCCCGACCATTGCCAACGATTGGTCGAAACGCTACAGAACGCCACCGAACATGTGCTGGCGTACGCCGGCGTTGACTGTATACACGAATCGGGATCATCGCAGCGCCACAGCATCCGGATTTACGACGAAGAATACGACCCGATACGGCTTTTGCTCGAGAACTACATCCCGTTGCATGCCGCACTATTTCGCCGCACGCTGATTGAATCACCTGTTAACGCCCGCTTTGACCCGACCCTCGATCTGTTCGAAGACTGGGATTTCTGGTTGCAATGCCAGCAAGGTGGGGCGTTTATTCATGTTCCAGGCATCAGTGCCTTTTACCGGATCCAGCCGGATCATGGTGCAGGCGTCAACGCACTCGACGAACAAGGGGCAATCAAGGCCTTTGAGCAGATACTGGACAAATGGCGCCATCGATTCACTAACGAGCAGCTCTCGGCCATCGTAGTGCGAGCACGGCACCTGCGTGACGCCCAAATCAAGCTGACCGAAACCAATGTAGCACTGGACAAGATCAAGCAGCAGGCAGAGACAACCCTGCGCACCATGACCCAGGAACTGGTTACCGCCAACCGCACGCTTGCCCGTACCAACTTGGGTCTGGTCAACCGAATCAACAGGCTGACAAAAACAGAACACAAACTTAAACAGCAAATTCAAAAGCAAATTAGCACCTTGAGTGAACAGCAAGAGCAACTGAGCCGAGCCAAAGATACGCTACAAAAGCGATTGCTAGCGTCCGAAGAAACATTGCAAGACCAGCAAAAAGATTTCGAGCACCGCCTCGAAATTGCGACAGGCATGACAACTCAGGCTCAAAGCCATATCCAGACCCTGGACGATTACATTCATACCATATGGCGCAGCCGATCCTGGCGGTATACCAAACCTCTACGCAGCGCCGGGGTTGCAACACGCAAACTACGCAGCCTGTTTTATACGCGCCTGCATCAGATAGGCATGAATCTGTATCGTAGCGAACGCACCGCACCGCTGATGAATCTGATTCCGGCAACAGTCAAACGGCGCATCCATAACACCCTGTTGCTGGGCAGCACAATTCCGACAACGCCTGGCGAATCCAGCCGTGGTGGACAGCACGTCGTCAAATCGCTGAATGATGTCCCGCTGGTATCGATCATCATCCCGGTATACAACCACGCAGACTATATTCTCCGGTGCATAGAAAGTGCATTAAAACAGAGCTGGCCCAATATTGAAGTGATTGTTGTTGACGATGCCTCGCCGGCACCACAAGTCAAACACATTCTGGATAACCTGAAACACCCTCGCCTGCAGATTTTGCACAACGACAGGAATATGGGTATCTGTGCCACCCAAAATCGTGCCCTCATTGCGTCCAGCGGAGAGGTTATTGCCTTTCTGGATTGCGATGACTATCTGGCAGAAGCGGCCATCGAAACCTGTATGCGCACCTGGCATGACAACACCGTCTATCTGCATAGTGGCCGCATCAACATTGATGAAAATGATCGTGAAATCAACCGGATCAATTTTGTCAGCCTGCCCCGTGCGGATTATTTCTCCGAAAACCTGCAGGCTATGTATGCCACGCATCTGAAACTGATTCGCCGCGATGCATTTGCCAAGGTAGGCCTGTTCGACGAACGCTTTGACTCGGCTCAGGATTATGAAATGTTGATGCGGATCGCATTTCATTACCCGAGTAGTTCTTTTGTGCATGTGCCGGATTTCGTTTATTACCACCGGCTTCATGCCGGGCAAACAACAGAAAAACAGCGCGCCAAACAGGATCGACTCACCTCAACCATCCAGCAAGAAGCCCGCTTGCGCCAGGCAATTCGCAACGGTGACTACAAGCGCTTTGTGTCCTTCATCATGCTGTCGTATGGCAAACACAGCCAGACGCTACGCGCCATCGAAGGGCTCTTGGCAACGGTTCGAATTCCCCACGAAATCATCCTCTACGACAATGGCTCGGAGTCCGAGACCGTTGCGTTTCTACAGCAATATATCGATGGCCGCTTCCCTGGCGTCAAGGTCATTTACGGCGACCGGAACCTCGGCCCGGCACAAGGACGCAAAGCGGCGCTGGAACACGCCAGCGGAGAATGGTTCATCATTTTCGACAACGATGAAGTGCCAGAACCGGGCTGGCTGGAAGAGCTGTTGTTGAGGGCGGAAGCCAACGAGAATGTCGGCGCGGTTTGCTGCCGAGTCGTCTTCCCGGACCACACACTGCAGTTTTCCGGTGGGGAGGTCATAGACAAAGGCGACGACATCATCGACCTCGCCCTGTTTGATAAAGGCAAACGATTTGACGATCTCTCCAGTTGTGGATTCAGGCAAGTGGACTGGTGCCCGATCGGGGCAACTTTATTTACCCGCAATATCGCCCCCTATCTGCACGAAGGTTACCCCAACGCATTCGAAGATGCGGGTGTGTCACACGCGCTGAAAAAACATGGGCTAAAGCTTCTGAACGCCCCCGGCGCACTGGTATGGCACGATCACATCACCTTTCAGCCCAAGGCAGAAATGCGCGAGCAATACATGCGTGATCGCTACAACCCCAAACTGATGCTGCGCAGCCTCTCCAGCTTTTATCTGGAAAATGGCAAGATCATATTTGACGAATATGTCTGGCGGGAAAACAGGCTGGATAACCTAAGTAGAGAAGAACTGATCTCCAGGCTTACTGCGGAAGAAATGGCACAGAACAAGCTTGGATAATTGATTCAATCCTCAATATAGCGAGCACCTTATGTGTCGCATCCAACTCAACTAAACACCGACGTGCTGCCTTAGCCTGCAACAAAAAACAGACTAAGGCTGCATGGGTGTCTTTGCAAAATCAGGAATATTTTTCAAAACTGTTGGCATTGCAGATGCGCCACCAATATTGAGTTTAATCGAATAATCATATTCATTCTGATAAGTAAAATACATCAATCCTGCAGAAAATTTACTGGCATTCCTGAGATAGAATCTTTGTGCACGTATCGCCTCGTCAAGTGCACGCGCCTCTACCAACTTCTCAGGCCGCCCCTGCTCTGGAACACCTTTTGAGTCAAACTCCAGCACCCCATTATTACTGGACTCTGAGTACATCAGAAATTTTATCGGCTTTTTACCGGATGCCTGAACCAGCATATCCGTTATCGCCCCCATACGGCAGTCAAAAATAGCGTCCAACAGCAGCTTGTCTTTTTGATATACGTCGTGCCCTTGTTTTACGATGCCATCCTGAAAAAACGACAAATTTGAACGAATGCGACTCATAGTCTGATTGGCAAACTGACCGCACCCATGCTGAGGATATCGCACGGCCAACCAAGCTAGGGTATTTTCGTGCAAATTATCCAGCAACAATGTTGAGAGGTAAAAATCAAAACCAACAACATCAAAACCCTTTGGCAATCCACCTCCCGTATACATATTACCTGCCCGATCATAAGTAACCAGTCGATTTTCCTTAATATTTTTTACCCACTGCTTAAAGTCCTGCGAATTACCTGCCTGTTGTCTATATCGCAAGAAATAATCATCAATACCCGCTACATAAACAA
>JAUPTR010000297.1 GCA_030917985.1 Pseudomonadota bacterium
GGGTTGCCATTTGCGGAACATCCATCCCCCGGATAGGAGCCATACTTCTCATAAAAGGTATTCGATGCAGCCACAATCTTGTTGTACTGGGCCGCCAGATTTTTTACCTTGGCACTGTCGATCAGGTCTTTGCCCTTGAAAGCCATGCCCAGAATCAGGCCAATCACCACCAGCACAATCGCCAGTTCCACCAGGGTAAAACCCGTTTGACGCGGTTTCATCATTTGCCACTCCTCTGTCATTCGATTTACAAGCCATCGGCGTTGACGGCTACCTGAGAGAGGTAATGCAATCTCCGTGCCACAATATCATTATTTACTTATTTATTAGCCGGGGCAGCAAATGGGCGACCGATCCGGCCTGGCAACATGGGCGTCAAGCGGGTGACGGCCATATACGGCAGGCAGAAAACGTCGGGATTTCGCCAGCCGTGTCGAAATCCCGACAAGCAGGATGGCTTCTGCCTATATTGACTCTGCCTCTTTGACTCTTTCATACCGCCTTGAAACGATTTTTTTCCAATCCACCAGCCCATGGCCAGCACTGGCTGACACTGGCAATGCTCGCCCCGCTGCACGGCGTGCTGCTTGCCACGCCCGCATCGCTGGCGGGCAAAGCCCTGTTTCTGGCACATGTCGGCCTGTTCCTGTTATGGCAACCGCTGGTTAGTGCAGAACGCGAGCTTTCCTGGCGCGAGAGTGCCACCGGCCTGTTGATGGCGGGAGTGGTCGGGTGGTTTCTTAACTGGTGGTTGCTGGCATTCTGGCTGGCGGGGCTGCTGGCCTTGTTTGGCGGCCGGCAACTGGTTGCACGGCAAACAGACTGGTTTCGCAGCCTGCTGCTGTTTTATCTGCTGGGCACGCTGCTGCTGTGGGTGGGGCCGCATATGGCGCACGAGCAACCCGGCAATGGCGTTGCCAGCATTCCGCTCTACCTGTTGCCCTGCCTGGTGTTGCTCGGCGGGCTGTTACACGGCAAGCGGCAGCAACTGCTGCATGAACGTGCACTCGATTTTGTATACAGCCTGCTGCTGTTTTTGCTGCTCACCTTTATCCTGCTGGGCAGCATTGCCTATAGCCTGGCCTGGCAAACCAGCTATTTTTCTGCGCTGATGCAAACGGTGCTGATCGCTGGCACTGCCATTCTGGCGCTGAGCTGGTTATGGCGGCCCCACGCGGGTTTTCATGGCATCAGCCTGCTTTTTTCCAGTTATCTGCTGAGCCTCGGTTCGCCTTTTGAAGCCTGGATCAGCAACCTTGCCAGTCTGGCGCGCAGGGAGTCGGATGCGGAAAGTTTTCTCAAACTGGCCTGTCATGAGCTGAACCAGCTGGATTGGGTTATCGGCGCGCGCTGGGCCAGCGATACCCAGCAAGGCATGATTGGCCGCGAAACCGGGCACAGCGCAGATTTCTGCTTTCCACCACTGAACCTGACCTTGTTCAGCCATGGCAATCTGAGCCCCACCCTGCTCTTGCACGGCAAACTGCTGACACAGGTGTTAAGCGAATATTATCTGGCCAAACGCCGCGAGCAGACGCTCCGCGCCAATGCCTATACCCAGGCCATACACGAGACTGGCGCCCGGCTGACGCACGACATCAAGAACCTGCTGCAGATACTCAAAACACTGTGCTCAGTGACAGCAGCAGAACAATCGGACGACCCGCAAGCGCTGGCAGAACTGGTGCGGCGCCAGCTTCCGCAAATCACCCAGCGGCTGGAAGACACACTGCACAAGCTCAAGTCTCCGGCCGAAACAACCGTTGAACTGGCACCGGCAAATTTGTGGTTTGCACAACTGCAACATCGCTATCAACACCAGAAAATCGACTTCAGCATCAGCAAAATGCGCGATGCCGACAGCGTGCCTACCGCAACCTTTGACTGTATTGCCGACAACCTGCTGCAGAACGCGCTCGACAAGCGCAACCGCGAACCCGGCATAGCAATCAGGCTGAGTCTGTTCTGGCGCAACGGCATTTGTCTGGAAATCTGCGATACCGGCAGCGCCATCCGCGACGAAATTGCGGGCACCGTACTCTCAAGCCCGGTGCCTTCCGACAACGGGCTTGGCGTTGGCCTGTATCAGGCGCGCCAGCTGGCGCAACAACAGGGCTATCGGCTGGAGATGCAGGAGAACCGCAATGGATCGGTACGTTTTGGCATTATCCAGAACCCGGTCTGAAGCGGATCAGGGCAAACGGCCCGCCGCAATCAACTTGTTGAACACCAGATTACGCGGCACCCAGACAAGCAGGTCGTCGTATGGGCTGTTGGGTTGGGTTGCAGTATTGCTGTGATCGACAAAATCGGTGTCACCATCACTATTTTCGGCCTCGTCCGCATCGGCGCTGGCCGCCAGCTGCGAGCCATCGCTGCCCCACGCACCATCTGCGTGGCGGCCATGAGAAACAATCACGGCCGCAACTTCATTGCTATTCGTAAGACTGGTAGCTGCTGTTGCATCGGTATAAATCTCGACCGTGCCATTGGTGGTGATGGTTGGCGGCACCGCAAAGTTGCTGGTCACCCGGTAGCTGAACCGATGCCCCCAGGCATCAGCCTCTTTCAGCCCCAGCGCACGCCAGGGCAACACGCCCGACTCGGTAGCCACCGTTGCACAGCCCCCCGCCCGCTCGAGGCCGGCGTTGGCATTGGTGGTGTTGAGTGCAGGGTCAGCCGGGCAAGGCAAACGGCCATTGGCCACCAGAAAACCAAACAAGGCCTCCCGCGCCTCATCCATTTGCCTGCGGGTATCCATAATCGACTTTTGCTCTTGCTGCGCAGCAAGCGGCCCCATCAGCGCAACCAGCAACAGGCTGACAACAACCAGCACGATGGCGAGTTCAACCAGGGTGAAGCCACCCTTGAAAAATGGACGATGTTTTCGGTAGATCATGGCAACCTCGGAACGGTGGCAACGGCATCATTAAATGATGTGGCCGGTGATGCTGGGCGGCGGGCGAACACGGAATCCTGTGCGGAACTATTTTGATCTTCCAGATAGTTGTTCTCATTGCGCTTGTGTGCATTGGTAAGCCGCTGCTGGCCTGCTGCAGGCAATGCAGCGCCACTGACAATGATGACCGCACGTTTTCCGCCAACCGCTGCAGCGGGAGGATTATTGACGGCCAGGCTGCCGACACAACCCACCACTTCGCCGGCACAAGCAGGTGCAACTGCGTAGAAAACAAACTCGCGCCAGGCATTTTGCTGAAACCAATAGTCAGGGGCGCCTTTTAGAAATACAGAATCCGCATACCAAACCGGCGAATTCGAAGGCGCCGAGGGAATTCGTCCAAACGGCACACTACCTGGCAAACCGAGATCCGCCAGACAGGTGGCACTCACATCCCCTGCCCCGAGGCATCCATCGTTAGTAATCGCCGCAGGAGCAGGAATCCTGCCACTTGATGCCGCCAGAAAATAAGACTCAACAGCCTGCGCCACATCACCTGCAACGCGCTTAACCATGCCCGACAAGATTTCATCGCGGGAAATAGTCACAATCCGGTCATTGACCACATCACGATCTTTTATGCGGATCGGCCCCATAATGAAGCCATTATTGGCGTCATCATTAACAAAATTGGCATTGTCTTCGACGTTACATCCAGCTGTACCCCAACAATCCAGATAATGCGCTTCGGTCAGATAGTTGGCGGCAGTACGATTTTGCTGAAGATTGTTATTTCTGCGAATCGGTGCCCCCGGCGCAATGATCACGGCAACGGCACCCGTTCCATTTTCAGCCGGCGATGCCGCGCGATGCAAAAAACCCATGCGATCACTTAAACGAACGGTAATCTGACCAAATGCCGTGTCTGGATTGAGTGGGCCGGCAGGGGGTGTCAAGCGAGCCTGATTCCTGAAACGTACTGAGCGGGCATACCACAAGCGCTCACCACTACCGTCACGAAGGTCAGGCAAGCCTAATGTTTTCCAAGGTAGGCGGCCAAGCGCGGCGGGCGGGCAACTGGCGCTGGCGGTGCCAATATACGGATCACTCAGTGGGCGCAAATCGGGACACGGCAATTCGCCCGGCCGCGCTACAGGTGTATTACTGGTTGTTCCGTCTCCCTGACGCCAGGCCCAACCTAGCAACGCGGCCTTCGCCTGAGCCAACGCAGCCGCCGTGATCGCCTCTTTTCTGGCATCGCCCATACGCTGGCTAAACAGCGCAGTCAACCCGGCAGCCATGGCCACCATCAGAATTATCAGCCCCACCAGCAACACGGCACCACGCTGCCTTGCTTGTTTATACATTTTTGCCATCCATCTGCTTCCGGACACCCTGAAGCGCAGCAAACTTCATACCAGGCCTATAGCAAGCGATGCTCGGCAAACGAAAATATCTGATCGGCACCCACCACAAAATGATCAAGCACCCTTACCTCTACCAGATCAAGCGCCTGTTTCAGCGCCCGCGTAAGGTGCTCATCGGCCTGGCTGGCCTCGGCCACCCCACTTGGATGGTTATGCGCAAAAATGATGGCTGCGGCATTGTGGAACAGCGCGCGTTTGACAACCTCTCGGGGAAAAACACTGGTCTGGGTCAGGGTGCCGCGAAACAGGTCCTCGGATGCGATCAGACGGTTCTGCGCGTCAAGAAAGATCGCAACAAAAACCTCATGCCCCAATGGGCGGAGCTTAAGCTGCAGATAATGCCTGACCGCGTTGGGCGAATTGAACACATCCCCCCGCACCAGCTTTTCCCCCAGCGCACGTCGGGCCAGCTCCACCACGGCCTGTAGCTGAACATATTTGGCAGGCCCCATACCCGGCACGGCACAAAACTCGGATTCCGATGCCGCAATCAAATGGTTCAGGCCACCAAACCGGCCCAACAACTCACGCGCCAGATCAACCGCACTCTTGCCGACAATACCGGTACGCAGGAATATCGCCAGCAACTCCGCATCCGACAACGCCTCGGCCCCGCGCTGCACCAGCTTCTCTCGCGGTCGCTCTGCTGCCGGCCAGTCGGAAATTGCCATGAGGGGGGCTCCCAAGCCAGATCAACACAAATAGAGACAAGCACCAAGTGCTCGCCATGCCATCCCATAACACCACAATGGGTTAAACGAATGCTGAATGCAAAGTGTCAACGGGGGCGTTTAGCCCCCGTTGATAACACTTCACATCTGCACATCCGGCTTTAACCAGAAACAGCCGTCAAACCTCTACCGTCAAATCAGCATCAATTGTACGGAGACGCAGGTAGACGACAGGTAGGACTCACATCATCCTTTACCGGCAACAAGCGGAACACCTTGTCATTAATGGCCTCTGTGCCAGCTACGGTGCTACGTGCACGAATACGGACCACATGCCACAGTGCACTGGATTTTGGATAGACATAGGTAAACGTAGCCTTGCCATCCACACCGGTTGTCACAGTTGCAGGCACCGAACCGGCGTTAGCTGCTGAAGGTTGAATGCTCCCAGAATACTTGTCAGTCGCATCCGCACTAGCCATTCGGACATATGTACTGCCAATGAGCGCACTCCACTTACCTGCGCCACTTGGCAGATCGGAAGAGCACA
>JAUPTR010000298.1 GCA_030917985.1 Pseudomonadota bacterium
AGCGATTAATCGGAATAATCACGATGGTGTGATCTTCGAGCTAGCTGCATAGGTATTTTTCGACCCGTTGTTTCGTTTGCTGGATGCAAGCCGCAACAATGAGCCACGCGATGCCATTATTGGTTACGATGCGGGCGGGCATCTGCTGTTTGTGGTGCATATCGAATACGATGGCTCTGCCATCCACCTGATTTCAGCCCGAAAGGCTACGTCGAAGGAGTGTGACGAATATGATTCCTCAAACCATCAAATCCCGCCTCAACAAAGAGCGGCCGATGACCTCCATTACCTTGCGGATTCCGCTGGATGTGGTCGAGTCGATGAAAGCGATTGCACCACAGCGTGGTTTTTCCGGCTATCAGACCTTGCTGAAATCCTATATCAGCGAAGGTTTGCGGCAAGATGAAGCCAAATATTCATTCAGCCCTGAGGCACGCTTACTGGAGGCGCTGAGGCGCCACGGCGTATCTGCCGAGCTGCTGGAAGCTGCTACCAAAGAAGCACACGCAGCTTGATGATTAGTTGTGGCAAACAAAAAAGGCCGGATCAGTTCCGGCCTTTTGCTTTTGCTGCAGCAGCTTGATCAGCCGCCCGAACAACCACAACCGCCACCACCACCGCCACAACCGCCACCGGATTGTTTCGGCGCTTCTTCTGCCGGCTGCTGCGCATTCAGCTGAATCTTGAAGTCGATGACGATATTGCCCGGCTCACGCGCCACGTAGGCAAAGCCGATCTGGCTGCCGTAGCGGTGCTGAATCTGATCCAGCAGCGGTAGTGGATCGTGATCATTGATAAAACGCATGGTTTCGCCGTCAGTCAGCGACTCCAGCGCGCCAAAAATTGCAGCATGACGAAAACGCTTGGCGACGCCACGCGCATCAAAGCCAAACACGGTGTTGTTGAGAATGTTCAGTTCGCTCATGGTTTCCTCGAATGTCGGATGTGCGAAAGGGTGCGCACATATGGGAGCGAATTGTGGCAAAGGAGAGGGCAGGGTGCCTTGAGCCAGAGCAAGCTGGGGAATAAACGCCAGCAAGACGCAGGGCATCAATTCAACAGTCCGGTCGAGCAGAAGCTGCCCAACGCTTGCCTGCAGCCCGCTCTGGCATTGCCTCTCAGCCCGGCCTGCAGCCCAGTCCCGGCGCGCCCTGCAGCCCACCTCACTGCAACCAGACCCTTCCCACGGCGTAATACACCGCCATCAATGCCGAATACAGCGCGCTGGCGGTAAAGCGCCAGGGGGCGGGCACTTTGTTCTGGATCAGCAGGTTGGCAGTCAGCGCCAGCGGGATGTTGAGGACAAAGGCGTGGCTGGCGACGGCGAGGATGCCCCAGCCGGGCAGGGTGCCGCTGCTGGCCCAGCCGATCAGCGCCATGTGCCGCGCCACCCACAGCGGGTTGAAGTAGGCGAGTGCCAGCAGGGTGCGCAGCAGCGCGGCGCGGGTGCCGCCGGGGCGCACCATGCGGTCTACCTGATAAAACCAGTTGGGGATTTCCAGCGCGTACACCGTGCTGCCGAGCAGTGCGATGACGGCCAGCCGGGTGAGGCTGAATTCGCCCAGCAGCAGCGCGGCGATGCTGTCGCCGCTGCTGTAGATCAGCAGGCCACGCAGGGCATTGGCGCGGGTGTAGCCGGGCCAGCTGCTAGGCAAAGTCATCGTACAGCGCCAGTAGCATCCGTTCCGGCGTCAGCGGTGCATCCAGCGCCGCCAGTTGCGCCGGGCGGGCGGCGTGCAGCGCTTGTTGCAGGGCGCTGTAGGCGCCAATGGCGTACATCAGCGGCGGCTCGCCAACGGCTTTGGATAACATCAGCCCGTTGGGTTCGTCGGCCTGTGGCAGAAATTCGACGTGGATTTGCGGCATGGCGTGGATGTCCGGCAGTTTGTAGTTGGCCAGCGAGTTGCTGCGCAACACGCCGCCGGCGTCGAACACCAGTTCTTCCGACGTCAGCCAGCCCAGGCCTTGCACCAGCCCGCCTTCTACCTGGCCAAGGTCGATGTGCAGGTCGAGGCTGCGGCCGGCGTCGTGCACGATGTCGGCGCGGTCGATGTGGTAGGTGCCGCGCAGCAGGTCGAGCGTGGCTTCGATGATGGCGCAGCCGTAAACGTGGTAGGCAAACGGCTGGCCGTGTTCGGTGCTGCGGTCGAAATGGATGTCGGGCGTGGCGTAGTGCGCCTGGGCGCTGAGGCTGATGCGTTGCTCGCGTGCCATTGCCACCAGTTGTGCCCAGCTGAGTGGACTGGCCTGCGTGCCAATATGCACGCAGCCCGCTGTAAGCCGCACCAGTGCTGGATCACAGCCAAGCTGTTGCGCGGCCAGCGGCAGCAGCCGTTGTTTCAGTATTTCACACGCCTGCTGCAGCGCCTTGCCGTTGATGTCGGTGGTGACACTGGCGGCCGTGGGCGAGACATTGGCGACACGGGTGGTGTTGTTGCTTTCCACACGGATCAGTTGCGCCGGCAGGCCAAGCGCCTCGGCCACCACGTGCTGCAGCTTGCGGCCCACGCCCTGGCCCATTTCCACGCCGCCGGTGCTGAAACCGACGCTGCCGTCGCCATACACGTGCAGCAGCGCGCTGCCCTGATTCAGCGGCATGTGGGTGAACGAGATGCCGAAGCAGATCGGCATGTTGGCCAGGCCTTTTTTATACAGCGACTGGCTGGCGTTGAACTCGGCCACTTGTTGCTGGCGTTGGCTGAGCTGGTAACGCTCACTCGCCTGTTGCCAGCAATCCCTTGCGC
>JAUPTR010000038.1 GCA_030917985.1 Pseudomonadota bacterium
GTCGAGCTGATCCTGCAAGACACCCAGATTCAGGCCGCCGGATAACTTCCGGGGGTATGAATCGACAGTTGCCACGCTGGTTAGTCGCCGGATTTCTTCGGCTAATTGCTCGGCTCGTATAGGCTTGCTGACATAACCATCCATCCCCGAGGCAAGGCAACGCTCCCGGTCTCCCTGCATGGCATGTGCAGTCAGCGCAATAACCGGCAAACGTACAAGGCCGAGCCCGGCTTCATGGTTTCTCCAGTGCTTTACGGCCTCAATGCCACCCATTTCGGGCATCTGCAAATCCATCAATACCAGATCAAAGCCATGTTGCTGCATCTTGGCCAGCGCCAATCGTCCATTGTCGGCAATGCAGACTTCGTGGCCAAGCTTGTGGAGCAGATGTACGGCCAGTTTCTGATTTACCGGGTTGTCTTCCGCCAGCAAGATATTCAGCTTTCGCGGTTGTTGCACCAGGGCTTGTGGCGGTCGCCGTACTGGTAACGCTGGCTGTTGTTTGTTCAGCGCCAGTTGCAAAGCCTGCAATAATTGCTGTTCTGCTATCGGCTTGAGCAGATAGCTATCTAGGCCGATTTCCCTGCACTGCTGTGCCTGATTGAGTTTTGCCGCAGAGTCCAGCATCAGCACAATGCTATGCGCAGGCTGGCTGGTTTGCGCCATGAGCCGCTGGAGCCAGTCAAAACCGTTGTCGCCGTCGATTTGCCAATCAAACAGTATCAGATCATAGGCCAAACCCATTTTTGCGGCATGGCGCATCTTGTTGTATGCGACTTCCGCGCTGGCAGCCACTTCGGCCTGCATATGCCAGTAGAGCGCCATTTCCAGCAGGGATAGGGCGTGGGTTTCGTTGTCGTCTATCAGCAGCAGGCGTTTTCCTGAAACCGTTAGCGTTGGCTGATGCGGGTGTGACTGCGCGGCAATGCCGAACTGGGCAGAAAAGCTGAAACAGCTGCCTTTGCCCGGCTCGCTTTCAACCTGCAGTTGGCCTCCCATCATCTCTACCAGACGGTTGCTGATGGTTAATCCAAGGCCGGTACCACCATATTGGCGGGTGGTCGACGCATCTGCCTGCGAAAAGGCCTCGAATATCAGGCCCTGCTTTTCCCGCGGAATGCCGATACCCGTATCACTGACAGCAAAGCGAAGCCGGCAATGTTGGGGGTCCGTCTGCTCCTCGTCCACACGCAAGGTGATCTCACCACGTTCGGTAAATTTGATGGCATTACCAACCAGATTGGTAATGACTTGCCGCAATCGCCCCGGATCGCCATAAAGCTGATTGGGTACCTTCGGCGCAATGCTGGTGATGACTTCGATCTGCTTGTCGTTGGCTTTGAGGCTCAGAGCCTTCATGGTATCGGTGAGCATTTCCCGTAGCGGAAACTCCAGAGACTCCATCGACATCTTGCCGGCTTCGATCTTGGAGAAGTCGAGAATATCGTTGACGACGACCAGCAGGGACTCTGCCGATGTCCGCACTATCGACAGGAATTCCCTTTGTTCATCGTTCAGCTCTGTTTCCAGGGCCAGTTCTGTCATGCCGATGATGCCGTTCATCGGCGTGCGGATCTCATGGCTCATATTCGCCAGGAAATGGCTCTTTGCGACATTGGCTTCCTGCGCGGCATTGATTGCCTGCAATAGCTCCTGCTGGATCTGCTTCAGTTCCGTGATGTCGGTGCGCAGGCTGACAATACTGCCGTCAGGGGTGTGTGAGTCGTTGATGCGAATCCAGCGATTGCCAATCTTTTGTTCGATTCCCTTGCTGTTGCCCTGGCGATATTCCTGCAGCCTTTGTTCAATCCAGGCTGCTGCATCCTGTGGGTTATCCGTTTGTCCCTGATGCTCGACTGCATATTGCAGAATCTCGCGGTAACTGTTGCCTGAACGCAATGCCGGGGCCAGTGCCTGATAAATTTCCCGGTAGCGCTGATTGCAGATGATCAGCTTTTCCTCTGCGTCATACATGACAAAGCCGGCATCCAGGCTTTCGATGGCATTGATCAGCTGGCTACGGGTCTGGCGCAATTGTTGTTCAACTTCATGGCGTGCAGTGATATCGGTCAATGTGCCGGTGGTGCCCGCAAACTGCCCGTCACCGTCGAAAAACGCCTGCACGTTGGCATCAATCCAGCGCGTCCCGCCGCTGGCGGTAATCAGTCGGGCCTGGTATTGCGCCTTCTTCTGTTGCCCGAGAATCAGCGGCATCATGGCCGTTTGTACCTTGTCGCTATCCTCGGCATATATGTAATCCAGCAGACTTCTGCCTTGAGTGCCAGCGAGGTCGAAGCCGGTAATTTGCTGCCAGGCAGGGTTCACAAATTCAATGGCCCCGCGCCAATCGGTCTGGTAAACCACTTCATTCATGCTTTCCAGTACCAAGCGGTATTGCGCCTCATTCTTGCGCAGTTGTTCCTGTGCGTGCTCGCGTTCGCGCAACAGGGTGGTCAGTAGATGGGTAATCGCTTCGAGATCGGTATCTTCGGAAGAAATCGGCGGTAAATGGGCGGATGTCAGCAGATGATCAGTGGTTTGCCTCAGTGATTGAAGGATGCGCTGCTGTGCGGCGCTTTCTTCTCGCAGCCGCTGGTTTGCCTGGCTCAGCTCGTCGGAACTGAGTGCCAGGCTGCGGGTACGCAGCACCAGATCGCGGTCATATTGTTCATAGGTATCGTTGATGGCGTGGATGAATCGTTCCAGCGCCGGGCCAAAGTGCTGTCCTGCCGGTGTGGTTCCGGTCTGTTGCTCGAGTGTCTGCTGCAACACATTTTCATCCGCAACGCCGAGCATGCGTCTGAGCTGGCGGGCCAGCAGCTTGTGTAGTGTCATTCCTCGCAAACGTAGGTAATGGTCATGGTCTGGTTATGCAGGCGACAGTCTGTCGCATGGGTAAATGGGCTGATTTCGCCGTAGGAGTAGAAGCCGGTGAGATAACTGGCGCTGCCGAACACATCTGCCACAGCTTCGATTTCCTCGTCGACACGCCCACCCATCACCAGCTTGCGGCCGACGCAGCTGATCAGCAGCGTCAGCCCATCCGCCGCGCCATTGAGCATCCGGTGCGCCGCCTCTGCCGCTGCCTGAGCGCCGTCAACCAAAGCATCGGTGCTGGCGTGCATCAGTTTCAGATAGCCGTTTTCAATCACGTCTCCGGCAAGAATCAGGCTGCCGTTGGCTTCATCCATGCCGAGAATGGTGCGAACCAGGCCGACGGCGTTATGGTCGTCGCCGAGCATTTCGAAAGGAAACAGCAGCCCCGATGCCGGCAAATCCTTGGCGTATTCGCCCAGATAATCCTTATAGACCTTGAGTGCCGGCTCGCCATCCAGTTCGAACAAAACATTGCCCTTGCAGCGGGTAACCTTGCGTGCCGGCCCGAATGGTTGCCAGCCGCCAAAACTGCCGTGGTGCAGTTGCAGGTGCGGGCCATAAAAGCCAATGCCAACCATTCTCTGCTCACTGGCGCCTTCTGGTGACAACACCCAGGTTTTCTGGAATGCGCCGCCATCGCCTGCCAGACCACCGCTGATTGATACTGCACCGTCAAACACCGCTCTGATTCCCTGAATCAGCGCGCTGCCATTGATGTTGACCCCCTGACCGAAAACAATGATGTCATGCAGGCTTTCACCCTTGAGCTGCCCGGCCAGACGTTCGCCTGCGGGGCCGGAGTCTTCCATGCTGTTGAGTGAGGTGCTGGCAACGCGAAAGTCTGGATGCTGGAAATGTAGCGCAGTGATGGAGGCGCTGTGGTCGGATACAGACGCGCCGTGAATTTCACCTGCAGTGGAGCAGCCTACCAGTGCGGCATCTGGAAATAACTGTTGCAGTCGCAGTACAAATTCCGGCGAACGCATGAATTCAGTTGCTGCAAACACGAGTACCAGTTGCGGTGAAATTCCTGTAAGCGTGTCCAGTTCCGAATCGGAGAAATGCGGGCTATGCAGTTGCTGCTGGCGAATAATCATGATGGCCTGCCCAAATTGTTCGAGTTGTCAGTCGATTTTGAAGCTGTTTGGCGTCAATCGGTAAAGCGATTCTTGATGGCCATGATTTCATCCCAGTTGCGGAAAAATGCCTCAATGCACACCGGGTCGAAGTGTGAACCACTGTTTTCGTGCATGAACTTCACTGCGTCATCCACTGGCCAGGCTTTCTTGTAGGGGCGCTCGGAAGTCAGTGCATCGAAGACGTCCGCCACCGCGACAATCCGTCCGTCGATGGGAATATCCTGGGCTTTCAGATTGTTGGGGTAACCGCTGCCATCGAATTTTTCATGATGGGTCAGCGCAATCACTGCTGCTTTTTGCAGTAATGGCGAGGGAGAACCTTTGAGAATGTCGTAACCAATGCTGGCATGTTGGCGCATGATGTCCATTTCTTCCGGGTCAAGGCGCCCCGGTTTGAGCAGGATGTGATCAGGGGTGCCAACCTTGCCGATGTCGTGCATGGGCGCTGCGTCCAGCAGCAAGGTCTGATCTGCCTCGCTGAGACCGAGATTGCGCGCAATCACCTGCGAATAGTTGGCCATGCGCAGAATGTGCGCACCGGTTTCCGGATTGCGGTATTCCGCCGCCTTGGACAGGCGGATGATGGTTTCCCGCTCACGCACCAGCACCTCATTGGTGGCCTTGGCGACTTCTTCGGCCAGCCATGCGGCGCGGTCGGCCAACTGCTTCTGGCTTTTGCGCAGCAGCAGCATATTGGTGGCGCGGGCACGGAATTCATTTTTGTCTACAGGCTTTGTCAGAAAGTCCGATGCGCCCAGCGTCAGTGCGCGGTGCCGTACTTCGGCGTCCTGATTGGCCGTGATCATCAGCAGCGGTGTGTTCTTGCGCCCTGGATGGGCGCGAAACGCCTGAATGAATGCCATACCGTCAGGTGGTGGCATCATGTAGTCAATCACCACCAGGTCTGGATCATTTTCGAGGCAGTACTGCAGGCCGGCGGCAGAGTCGGTGAAGGTGATGGCTTTGGTATCTTCAATTGCTTTAACCAGATGTCGCAGTAGTGTGACATTGATTTCATTGTCGTCAACAATCACGACATCCACGATGCTACCTCCCGATGATTACCGACAGGCTGAACGGCCTGCTCTTCAATTATTGTAGTCAAGGAAGGAGGAGGAGCAACCGGGAGTTGTATTGGCGCAGGGTGATGCCTTTGTGGCCTGCCGCATACCCAATGCCGGGCTGTTCAGGCCTGCTTGCGCTAATCCATGCAAGCCGGGATCCGGGTGGGGGGGGCTCAGCTGGCGCGCAGTTCGGCCAGCAGTTCGCTCTCGAGTTTGACCATCAGCTTCTGATCATGCAAAACCGCGCCGTTGATCAGGAAGGTATCCTCGGCGCGCTCACCCAATGTGCTGATCTTGGCCGAATAGATGTTGATGTGGTTAGCTGCCAGCACCCGTGTGATACGTGACAGCAGGCCGGGCCGGTCGCCGGCAATGATACTCATCACATAGTAGTTCTGTTTGTCATCCATGCGGATATTGACTTCCGGTGCCAGTGCGATGTGCTTCAGCTGGCGCGACAGGCGTCCGCTCAGCGGTGGTTCTATCGGCGTTTGTTCGCGGATGCGTTTACCCAGTTCGAATTCGATATAAGCGATCAGGTCGCGGTAATTGTCCTCGGCATGTTCAGGGATGAACACATAAAAGCTGTCCAGCGCGTAGCCATGTTTGGTGGTGTAGATCTTGGCGTCGACAATGCTGTAGCGGGCACGTTCAAAAAAGCCGCAAATCCGGGCAAAAAGATCCGTCTGGTCTGGCGTGTAGATCAGCACTTGCAGGCCGTCACCAGCTTCAGAAAGGCGCGCCTTGACCAGCGGCACATCGGTATTGACCTTGCCGAACAGCTGGCGCGTATGCCAGGCAATCTCGTTGGCGTCGTGGCGCATGAAATACACGCTGTCGAGCTGATGCCAGAGCGGCCGGTGGGCATCGGGTGCCAGCCCCCAGAAACGCATGGTTTCCAGCGCTGCCTGCTGCCGTTCTTCCAGATAGGACACGTGATCCAGCCCGCCTTCCCGGGTCAACTGGCGCAGTGTGGCCTGATACAGGTCTTCCAGCAGCTTGGCTTTCCAGTTATTCCACACCTTCGGGCTGGTGCCGCGGATATCCGCCACCGTCAGCAGATAGAGCGCCGTCAGCCGGCGCGGGGTTTCCACCAGTTTGGCAAAGTGATCAATGACTGCCGGGTCGTAGACGTCCTGCTTCTGTGTGACCAGCGACATGGTCAGGTGTTGCGCCACCAGCCAGCTGACCAGCTCGCAGTCTTCCTTGGGCAAATGGTGGGCCTTGCAGAAGCGCAGCGCATCAACCTTGCCCAGCTGCGAATGATCGCCGCCACGACCTTTGCCAATGTCGTGAAACAGGCCGGCCAGATATAGCAGTTCGGGCTTGTCGAAGCTCGACATCAGGCGTGTGCAGGCCGGGTATTCGTGGGCAAATTCAGGCATCGCAAAACGCCGCAGATTGCGCACCACCA
>JAUPTR010000039.1 GCA_030917985.1 Pseudomonadota bacterium
AAAATTGCTACCGCATCGGCAATCATGTGGCCACGCGCCATTTCGTCAAAACCGGAAAGGTGAGCATACCCAGGAGCGCGAATTTTCAAGCGATACGGCTTATTGGCGCCATCCGACACCAAATAGATCCCGAATTCACCCTTCGGATGTTCAATCGCTGCATATGCCTCGCCCTCATTAACGTGCATACCTTCACTGAACAACTTGAAGTGATGGATCAACTCTTCCATATTCGTCTTCATCGCCTCACGCGACGGCGGTGCAACCTTGTGATTATCGGTAATCACCGGCCCCGGGTTCTTGCGCAACCACTCAACACATTGCTTGATAATGCGATTCGACTGGCGCATCTCTTCGATGCGAACCAGATAACGATCATAACAATCACCTTCCACGCCAACCGGGATATCAAAGTCGACACGGTCGTAAACTTCGTAGGGCTGCTTCTTGCGTAAATCCCACTCAATACCGGAACCACGCAACATCGGCCCAGTAAAACCCAATGCCAAAGCACGTTCAGGCGTTACTACACCGATTCCCACCGTGCGTTGCTTCCAGATCCGATTATCGGTCAACAGGGTTTCATACTGATCAACACAAGCCGGGAAACGGCGAGTGAAATCATCGATAAAATCAAGCAGCGAACCTTGGCGATTTTCATTTAGCTGGGCCAGTTGCGCCTTGGTCTTGATCTTGGAATGAGTGTATTGCGGCATCTGATCCGGCAGATCACGATACACCCCCCCCGGACGATAATACGCGGCATGTAGACGTGCGCCCGAAACCGCCTCGTAACAATCCATCAAGTCTTCACGCTCACGGAAAGCATAGAGGAACATGGTCATTGCGCCGATATCCAGCGCGTGGGCACCGATCCACAAAAGGTGATTCAAAATACGGGTAATTTCATCGAACATCACCCGGATGTACTGGGCACGCAAAGGCACATCAATCTGCAACAGCTTTTCGATTGCCATCACATAAGCGTGTTCATTACACATCATCGACACATAGTCGAGACGATCCATATAAGGAACCGACTGAATGAACGTCTTGTTTTCCGCCAGCTTTTCGGTGCCGCGATGCAACAGGCCAATGTGCGGGTCAGCACGTTCGATGACCTCGCCATCCAGTTCCAAGACCAAGCGCAACACACCGTGTGCAGCGGGGTGCTGTGGGCCAAAGTTGATTGTGTAATTACGGATTTCAGCCACCGTAAGTCTCCTCGCGGATGATGCGCGGCGTAATTTCACGCGGCTCGATGGTCACAGGCTGATAAACAACACGCTGTTGCTCTGGGTCGTAACGCATTTCCACATAACCCGACAACGGAAAATCCTTGCGGAATGGATGACCGACAAAACCATAGTCAGTCAGAATACGACGCAAATCCGGATGACCACTGAAGACAATGCCAAACAAGTCAAAAGCTTCACGCTCAAACCAGTTCGCACCAGGCCAAACATCTACAACAGAGTCAATAACCGGGAAGTCGTCGTCAACGGCAAACACCCGGACACGCAAGCGCTGATTATTGCTGACAGACAACAAGTGGCAGACCGCGGCAAAACGGGCGCCATCCCATTCGCCATCCTTGTAATGACTGTAATCAATACCACTGATATCAATACACTGCTCGAAACGCAGTGCAGCTGTATCGCGCAACAACCGTGCGACGGCCAACCAGTCAGACGCAGCAACGGTCAGCGTAATTTCATCAAGACGATTGACCAGCGAAACGACCTTGTCGCCCAAGGTATTGGTCAGTGCAGCAGCAAGTGTTTCCAATTTCTGAGCCATAAATAAACCTTACTCAGCGGGCAATAGTGCAGGTGCGTTTGATTTTGTTCTGCAACTGAATGATGCCGTACAACAGCGCCTCGGCAGTCGGAGGACAGCCAGGAACATAGACATCGACCGGCACAATCCGGTCACAGCCGCGAACCACGGAATAAGAATAGTGATAGTAGCCACCACCGTTTGCGCAGGAACCCATCGACAGTACCCAGCGTGGCTCGGCCATCTGGTCATAAACCTTGCGCAGGGCAGGAGCCATCTTGTTACAGAGCGTGCCTGCAACAATCATCAGATCAGACTGACGCGGACTTGGGCGAAAAATGATGCCAAAACGATCCAGATCGTAGCGAGCGGCACCGGCCTGCATCATTTCAACAGCGCAACACGCCAGACCAAAAGTCATGGGCCAAAGAGAACCAGTTCGAGCCCAGTTGATCAGCTTGTCAGCCGAAGTGGTAACAAACCCCTTCTCCAGAACGCCTTCTATTCCCATTCCAGCGCCCCCTTCTTCCACAAATAGATAAATCCGATAAACAACTCGATCAGGAACACCGCCATGATCAGAAAGCCAGGCAACCCCAGATCCTTCAGCGCCACACCCCAAGGAACTAAAAACGCAGTTTCCAGGTCAAAGATGATGAACAGAATGGCGATCAGGTAATAACGCACGTCAAATTGCATGCGTGCATCTTCGAAAGCCTCAAAGCCGCACTCATAGGGAGATAACTTTTCAGCATCCGGCTTATTTGGAGAAAGCAGCCAGCCAATCAGAATGGGGCCGACACCAACCCCCAGGCCAACCAGAACAAACAGCAAAATAGGGAAATAAGTTTCTAGCATTTGCGCTCCGTTGCCGAGCCAGCCCTTATCTTTGAGATAACAACCATATAGCCCACGGCAATAACAACAGCCAGGTAACTAAATGGAATAAATGGTGCCGACAGTGAGACTCGAACTCACACGGGTTACCCCACTACCCCCTCAAGATAGCGTGTCTACCAATTTCACCATGTCGGCAAAGATTACTACTCGGGAACCCCCACCGGCTTACCAGCAGGAACCGCAGGAACCTGAGCCGGTGCCACCGGCGCAGCGCCCTCATGAGAACTCATCACACCCAAACCAGCCTGACCGGTACGCGAAAGCATGGCCAAACCAAGACAAGAGGTGAAAAACACCAACGCCATCACTGCAGTACTGCGACTGAGGAAATTGGCAGAGCCCGAAGCACCAAACAGGCTACCAGATGCACCGCTACCGAATGCAGCCCCCATGTCAGCACCCTTGCCGTGCTGCAACAAAACCAGAACGATCAGGCCAAGCGCCGACAAACCGTTAACAACCTGAACAATCGTCTTGAAAATTTCCATAAACCTAACCAATACTTTTCGCAGCGCGACAAATCGCCAAGAACTGCTCAGCAACCAGAGAGGCGCCCCCAACCAGAGCACCATCCACAACCGATAACGCCATCAATTCACCCGCATTATCAGGTTTAACGCTTCCACCATATAAAACAGGAACAGAAGCAACCGACCATTCAGCAAAAGCCTGCTTAATAGAGGTGTGCATACCCTGAACATCTGCCACCGTCGCAGCAACGCCGGTTCCGATTGCCCAGACGGGTTCATAAGCAACAAGGCAC
>JAUPTR010000299.1 GCA_030917985.1 Pseudomonadota bacterium
CTCCGATTCCGGGTGGTTGATGTTGGCTGGGATAATTGCGCGGCCACGGGCTACTTCGTCACGCACGAACGCCGGGGTGATTTCACCGGGAATTGCTGCGCCAAAACTCTGGCCGGGGTGCTGACGCGTCAGCAGATTGACCATCTTTTCACCCATCGGGCCGGTGGCGCGCAGGCTGTCGATGTATTGCTGGCGACGCAGGTTTTCGCGGATGGCGATGTATTCCATTTCCGGGGTGATGATGCCCTGCCTGGCGTAGTGCATCTGCGTTACATTTTTGCCGGCTGCGGCGCGGCGCGGCTTGCGTGTCAGTTCAAAGCGCAGCGGGTCGAGCGATTGGTCGCTTTCGCGCTGGCGGCCGTATTCCGACGACAGATGCGCCAGCAATTCGGTGTCGTTGCGCTCTTCGATCCATTTTGCCCGCAGCGGGTTGAGGCCTTTGCGCACGTCGATTTTGGCGGCCGGGTCGGTATACGGGCCGGATGTGTCGTAAACATAAATCGGCGGGTTTTTTTCGCCACCGAATGCAGTCGGGGTATCGCTTTGCGCAATTTCGCGCATTGGCACCTGAATATCCGCACGACTGCCTTCGACATAAATCTTGCGCGAATTGGGGAAAGGCTGCACCGCTGCCTCATCAACATGGGCATTCTGGGCAATGAATTGGGGGGCGTTCATGGGGTGGTGTTCTCCAGTAGATTTTGAGGGAGAACGACCGCGAGCTGCGGTTGCGCTTCCCTACGCCGGGGTTAACCGGATCAGGTTCGAAGGGTATCTCTCACCGGCCAATCTTGATTCAGATCAGCAGGACCCCTAGCGGCTGACGGGCGGCGGCCCGGTAATGCTGTGAAGCTAAATGAAATATGGGATAATTGCAAGTTGCCGAAAAACCGCACACTTTGCAGTGTTATTGGGAGTCAAAACCATCATGAATCTGGAACAAGCGCGCTTCAACATGGTTGAACAACAAATCCGGCCATGGGATGTGCTGGACCTGGATATTCTGGAACTGCTGTCGACGCTGAAGCGCGAGGATTTTGTTCCGGAGAACACCAAAAATCTGGCCTTTGTGGATATGGAACTGCCGCTCGGCAATGGCCAGAAAATGTGGCAGCCCAAGCTGGAAGCGCGTGTGGTGCAGGATCTGACTATCACGCCTACCGATGCAGTGCTGGAAATCGGCACCGGCTCCGGTTACCTGACTGCACTGCTGGCCAAACGCTGCCACTATGTACACAGTGTTGAAATCGACGCCGATCTGTCGGCTCAGGCAGCAGCCAAGTTGAAAGCCGCCGGCTTCAGCAACGTGAAGCTGGAAGTGGGCGATGCCGCCAAGGGCTGGAACACCGACAAACAATACGATGTGATCGTGCTCACCGGCTCGGTGCCGGTATTGCCGGAAGTGTTCAAACAGCAACTGAAGGTCGGCGGGCGCCTGTTTGCCGTGATTGGCGATGTGCCGGTCATGCGTGGCACATTGATCACCCGCGAAGGCGAAAGCGCATTCAGCAGCGTGGTGCTGTTTGAAACCGTGATTGCACCGCTGCTCAACGCCGAACAGCCGCAACGCTTCAAACTCTGATGCAGCAGTTATCGGTACAGCAACTGGACGAATGGCTGCGTGATGACTCGCGCAGCCGGCCTGTGTTGCTGGATGTGCGCGAGCATGTTGAATTCGGTATTTGCCATCTGCCGGGCTCGCAGCACATACCGATGCATGAGATCACCCAGCGCACCAATGAGCTGGATGACGATGTGCCGCTGGTGGTGATCTGCCATCACGGCATGCGCAGCATGCAGGTGGCGATGTATCTGCAGCGGCTGGGATTTGAACAACTCTACAATCTGCATGGCGGCATTGATGCCTGGGCGCAGGAAATCGACGCGTCAATGGCCCGCTACTGAGGCAGCCGTTTCCGGCAAGCCGGCCGGCGTTTGCCCCGGTTCAGCGGTCTGCACCTGATTACGACCATTGTGTTTGGCCTTGTACAAGGCGGCATCGGCTGCTGAAATCAAATCGCTGGGATTCAGCGTCTCATCCGGTTTTGCCGTACACAGGCCGATGCTGGTAGTCAGATTGATACGCCAGCCTTCATAGACAATCGCCAGCGCCGCCACTTCCTGACGAATACTCTCGGCTATATGCAGCGCACCCGCTTCATCGGTCAGCGGCAAAATCACCACAAACTCCTCGCCACCATAACGCGCCACGATGTCACATGGCCGCTTCAGCGCCGTCTTGATCGCCAACGACACTGATTTCAGGCACATATCGCCAGCCAGGTGGCCATAGGTGTCGTTGATTTTCTTGAAAAAATCCAGATCAATCAGCATCACCGTGATGAAATAACCACCACGCTGCGCACGCTCCCATTCCTTGCGCAGTTTCTGATCGAAATAACGACGGTTACGCACACCGGTCAAGCCATCGGTAAAGTTGAGCGAGCGCAGTTTGGAATTGGCATCAGAGAGTTTCTTCAACGCCTCATCCAGCTCGGCGGTACGCTGCGACACCCGCTGCTCCAGCTGGCCCTTTGCCTCTTCCTGAATCCGTGTGTAATCCAGCTGCAGGATTTTCATGCGGTGTGCAAGTGCAAACGACAGCAATAACACTTCCAGTGCCGAGCCAATCTGCAGGCTATATTCAGTGATGAACATCGACGGCAGCAGGTTGAAGGTTTTCAGCGAATACAACATGATGCCTATCAGCAGTGCGCTCCAGGCCAGCAGAAAATACCTCGCCTGACGCAATTGCCCGCGCCAGACCACCAAGCCACTGAAAAACGCATACACCGCGGTTGCCAGCGCCGCCATCGTTGCAAGCTGGATCATGAGCGGATAGGGCAGCCACAGCGATCCAACGATGACAAACAGGAAGACACCCCACAACAGCTTGCCGATGGAATCCAGCAATGGCGCCTGGGTTTTGAGATGCAAAAAGGAGCGGGCAAAAGTGACGGCCCCGAGGAAGGCTACGCCAATAAAAAACGGCGTGGCAGTATTGCCCCAGGCCGGATGTTGCGGCCACAGATATTGCAGCGTCAGGCCATTCAGCGAGAGCTGGAACATCGCGTATCCGGCCAGATAATGTACATAATGCAAATAGTTGATATCGCGAATCGCGCTGTAAATCAGCAGGTTATATGCCAGCATGGCAAGCAGCACGCCATAATAAAGCCCCAGCAAATACAGCTCCGCCTGATCCCGCTCCAGAAAGTGTTCTGGCGTCAGCAATTGCAGCGGCAATTGCAGCGAGCTTTCGGTTTTAACCCGCAAATACACATCGAGTTGGTCGTACGCGGCCAGATCAAGCTTGAAACCCAGATGACGATGCTTGAATTCACGCTGGTTGAAGGGCAGCAAATCACCGTTGACCTTGTGACCGACAACGACACCTTTGCGGACCAGATAGGCATCCACCCGATCCAGCATCGGATAACGCGCCTCGAGTATCCACGCCTCAGGCGTGGACGCTGGATTGCTCAGCGACAGCTTGAACCAGTAGCTTGATTGGGTGAAACCAAAGTTGGGGACATCGCGGTGGTTGGGGCGGAACTTGTTTTGCCAGTAAGGAGAGACCACATCGCGTATGGCCAGCTTTGAATTTACGTCTTCCAGGTATTGCAGGCGGCTGCCAACCATGTATTGGCCAACACGAGGATCAGCAGACAGGATATCGGCACAGGCAGGCGTCCAGATGCCCGGCAAAACAAGCACGAGCAAAAGCCTGAGCCAGAACATGCTCTGCAAGGTGCCAACAATGTGTTCCGGCAAATACTTCACGAATCCATCCGCAATAAGGGGTTCCCTTAATATAGCAGCTTCAGAAATCGCACCGGGCGTTAACAGCGCCGCAGACAACAGAGAACCTTTCAATCGCCGTCTGGCAGCGTGAAATAGAATGTCGCACCCTGGCCAGGTAACGCTTCGGCCCAGATACGCCCGCTGTGACGAGTGATGATCAGATAGGCCGTGGCCAGGCCAATACCACTGCCTTCAACATGATCGGCATTTTCCAGACGTCCAAAAATGGTAAACAACATGTCGCTATGACGAGGGTCGAAACCAATGCCGTTGTCGCGGACAAAATAGCCCTTGTCATCACGCCCGATTTCGATGCGCGCCAACGCATCGTCACGGCTGAACTTGATCGCGTTGGAAATCAGGTTGCTGAGCACGATGGTCAACAGATCGGGGCTGCAATAGGCAGGAATATCGTCAGTGATGACAAATTCAATCTGTCTTTCGGGAAGAGCCGTTGGCAAGGTATCAGACAGATATCGCGCAATCGGCGCCAGATTGACATGTTTTTTCTCCAGCGTTGTCAACTCCAGCCGCGACATGGCACGTAGCGCACCCATCATGTTGTTGATACGACCGATTTCTGTCTTGATCCGATCCAGATAGTGGCGTATTTCACCCACATTCGAAGCCTTGATCTCTATCAGCCCGGCGGCACCGCTGATGACACTCATCGGCCCGCGCAGTTCATGCACCGCACGTTCATTAAACAGCTCCAGCGAAGCCGCAAGGGCAGCCAATGCCGTCGTACGGTCTCTTACCTTGTTTTCCAGCCCGGAACGCACATCCTCGAGTTGCGCCATCATCGCGTTGAAATCATCCGACATCTGGCGAATATCGCGCGAGCCCGACAAACGCGCGCGGATATTGGTCTGGCCGTTATGCGCCTGCACCATCACGGCCGACAATTTGCTCAGCGGATCAGTCAGCTTTTTGATAATCAGAATGGCCAACAGAAAAACCGGCAAGCCAACCATGGCGGCAGCAAAGATACTGGCAATAAAAATATCGGCTCGGGTTTTCTTCAGCCCGGCCTTGCTTTGGGCAATGCGCACAGATCCAAGCCATCTTGGTTGTGATGAAGCATTCTCAAAAGGGGTATCGGCAGCCTGGATATAGACGTTACATGCAAATATCCAGTAATCCGCTGTTTCCTGCTCAAGATAAGCGCCCACGGCGCCGTTGCGAGAAGTAAACGATGGCAGGCGCACTCCGTTGCGTGATCTGGCAATCAGCTTTCGCTTGTCTTCGCTGTATAGCTCCGCCACCAGGGTGCCTTCAAATGCAAACGCTGATTGCATCACCCGTTCTGTATCCTGCCTTGATTCATAGATCAGGGCGAGGCTGCTTTCCTGCGCCAGTTGCTGGGCGTTGGCCATGCCTTGCTGCATTAAGGCATCACCAAACCGCTTGCCACCTATATGCGCACTCAGCACAGATGCTGCGATAACCAGAAATGACACCCCGGACACAATCACCAGTGTCAACTGCTGCCGGAAAGTGGCTTCGCGCCAGAAAGAAATATTCATGGCCTTGGCGTTACCACTTCAAAGGTGGCCAAATCGGCAGCCGACACTCTCAGATGCTGGGCTGCACGGGTATTGACGATATAACGGAATTGCCTGAGGGTAATCAGCTCATTGCGCTGACCGGGGCGCAAGGCAGCGTCAGCAACGGCATAACCATAATTGGAGAAATGCGGAATCACACTGAACAACGCTCCACGCCGTACATGTTCCACTGCACTGGAAAACACCAGTACATCCCGGCGCCATGCTTCGGTCAACACCAGAGGTACCACTGCCGAGCTTTCGCCGCTGATGTTGTCGGGCAGCATCCAGACCGAATCGGTGGCTGGGTCAGCATTGGCAAAAAACTTTTTGTAGGCTTCAACTGCCGCCTTGCTGTCGTCCACTTCCACTGCATGCAGTTCGAGATTACGAGCCGCCGCTGCAGCTCGTGCCAAGGGAAGCTGCCAGCCATTCTGATTGGCGCTGTAAACTGCAAATATTCGCTTGCTGCCTGGGTTGAGCAATTTCAAGCGTGAGAACAACACCCCTGGATCAGGTAACAAACCAAAAGTGGCTGCCGGGCACTCACGATCCGGGTAGACCAGCGCAGCACACGTCACACTTGCCCTGCCAGCTGCCAGCATGGCCTCTGTTTTACCGGCACGGCCAAGCGCAATGATATGGGTGGGGGAATACTGACGCAGCAATTCAACCCCGCTGCCGGGTGCACCTACTACCACCACCCGGTGGGCAGGAATACGTTTGGCGATACCGTTGAGTATTTCCTCAAAACTATCCCTATATGGCGCGCTGACCTCGGGATATACCACCACCACGACAGGAATTTCTGCAGCACTGACCGGATAGAAAAAGCAGGCTAATGCGATAATGGCTAGCTTGAGATGGCTAAATTTCATCGCCAGTATCGTCTTCCGCCTGGCGCAATAGCTCCTGCGCCAGCAAATAGGCCCAGTGTTTCTGGCGGAAGTCGCCATCAGGCAGCCCTGGAATTTCACTGTCACGTAAGCGGTTTACGTGATAACCAACATTCTTGATACCGAAATTCAGGCGGCGACTGATGGTCTTGTAATCCATATCACACAGTTTCAGCAACAGCACTTCCAGCGTTTTTGGGTTCAACGCTTCCAGAACCGGGCGAGCCTTGAGATTCCACAAATATTGATCGAGCCGATCCGGGGCATCGTTAACGGCTTTACGCAATACCCGCATTACCAGTGACGCGTCGATTGGCTTGGGAATACAGATATAGGCGCCGTCAAGCTGCAGCTCCGACGCTTTTTTGACATCGAC
>JAUPTR010000300.1 GCA_030917985.1 Pseudomonadota bacterium
GTGTGCTGTTGTCGATGACCGACGGTTCGCCGTTGCCGGAACGCAAAAAGGGGCATCGCACGCATCATCTGGATGAGCATCACCAAGATGATGACTACATGACACGTCTGTATCGACCGGTGGCTTCTGCGGTCAACAAGGCGATGAAGACTTACTGGGACGTGGTGGAAGGCGCGGTGGATATCGCCAAGAAGCCGTCCAAGCTGATGAAATATTCGCATCACGGCATCGGCATGGCCTCTGATCTGGCCAAGGTGCTGACCATGCCGAACGATCCGAAAACCAGGTTCAAGGGCAAGCTGTCGACGCGCAAACGCTGTGTCTGGGCTGATCCGCTGTCGCTGCCGGAGGTGAAACATGTGGGCAGGGCGCTGGGCTGCACGATTAACGATGTGCTGATTTCCTGCGTAACCGGTGCATTGCGCGGTTATCTGATTGAGCGCGGCCAGCATGTGGATGGCCTGGAAATCCGCGCCACCGTGCCGGTGAACATGCGCCCTGAACACAAGATGGATTCGCTCGGTAATTATTTCGGCCTGGTGTTCCTGTCGCTGCCGATTGGTATTGAAAATCCGTTCGAGCGTCTTTACGAAATCCAGAAACGCATGGGCGAGTTGAAAAACTCCTATGAAGCGGTGCTGGCACTGGGTTTGCTGGCAGTGTGCGGCATGGCTCCAAATGTGGTCGAGCAGACTGCACTGAGCCTGCTGACTGCCAAGGCCACATCGGTGCTGACCAATGTGCCGGGGCCAAAAGAAGCCATCTACATGGCCGGCAACAAAGTGGCCGATTGCATGTTCTGGGTGCCGCAGTCGGGTGATATCGGCATGGGCATCAGCATTCTCTCGTATCAGGAACATATTCAGTTCGGCCTGATGACCGACTGCAATCTGGTGCCGGATCCGGAAGCCATCATCAGTCGTTTCCAGGGGGAATTCGAAAAGCTGTTGTTCTCGACCTTGATGGAGCCGTGGGACGAGCCGTTTGACCCGAAAAAAGTGGAGCGCGATATCGAGTGGATCGCCACCCAGTTTTCGGAAAAGATCAAGGCGGTTGAGGTCGTGTAAGCCTTGTGGCGGACAGCAAAAAGCCCGGAAATTACCGGGCTTTTTTTGCTGAATGCGGGTGATGGCTTATTCCAGCGCATCTCGCGCATAGACGATGTCGAGCTGTTCCATGGCTTCTGCCGGAACACACTCTGCGGCCTCGTTATACAGTGTGGTGGCGAGTTCCAGACGCTTGTTGCCGAACAGCATGAGTAGTCCCTCCGCCATCTGGATGCGGGCAATCGCAGAAAACGGCAACAGCTCCAGCGCCGTTTCAAAATGCTGTACGGCGCTGTCGCGCTTGGCGCCGTAGGTCAGCCCGCCCACCAGGCTGCCGACCTTGTCGATGACTTCGGCCTGAAATGTGCCCATGGCAATGTGGGCTTCAGCGTGGTCGTGTTGCAGCTTCAGCGCGGTTTCCAGGCTGTGCTTGATCTTGCCGCCCAGGCCTTCGGCCAGTGCGTGTGGCACTGAAATCAGCTGCCCGTAACGCCCTACCGAATAAGCATGAAAATACCAGGCGTTGGCGTAATCTGGCATCGCCGCCTGCGCGGCCTCACACAAGGCAGTGATTTTCTTGAAGTTGGCGAGCTTCTCGTGTTCATCCCGTACCAGGTAGGTGCTATAAATCCCCAGTGATTTTGCCGCGCAGGTGACTGCAACCGGCCCGAGTTGGCTGGCCAGTTCGAATGCTTCGCCAAAACGCCCCTGATGATGCAGGCGCCATGCCTGTTGCAGCTGGCTGGCAATGTGCTGGCTGTCACTCAACAAATCATGCAGATTCGGGTAGCGTTGTCCGAGTGACTGGATAAAATGGGCATCCGGAAAATGTTCGCGGTCGCCTTGGTGCAGCCTTTCCCAATGGTGTTTCAGTGCCTCTCCTTCGTAGCTGAAGGGGTGGGTATCAAATGGGCAGGCTTGCCACTGGCTCATGTCGAACTCCTTGATATGCTTGGTATGGTCTATGCTGTTGCGGCATTGTAACGACTGCAGGCCAGTCTTTGGTAGCATGATGTCATATTTTCCTGCCCCTTGTGTCTTGATTCAGGAGTTGTTGCGTGCCGTTTACCCCGTTTCATTTTGGCCCCGGCCTGGCGCTCAAGGGCATCATTGGCCGGCACATGAGTTTCAGCGCGTTTGTGGTAGCCAACGTCGCCATCGACATTGAGCCGCTGTATTACATGCTGCGCAACGATCCGCCGCTGCACCGTGAGCTGCACACCGCAATCGGTGCGATGCTGCTGGCTGTTGGGTTGATGTTGCTGTGGCTACTGTTGCGAGCCGGCATCAGTCGCTGGGGCGGGCGGTATCGCCAGCGCTGGCTGCGCGGCCTGAGCAGCTCTACACCCTGGGCGGTGTGGCTGGGCTTGTTGCTCGGCTGTGGCACGCATATCGCGCTGGATAGCCTGATGCATTTGGATATGGCGCCATATGCGCCGTTTGCCGGCGGCAATCCGCTGACTGGCTGGATTTCTATCGCGCAACTGCAATGGGCCTGCCTGATGGCGGGCATTGCCGGTTTGCCTATGGTTTATTTGCGTAGTGAATAAGAGCCTATCTCAGTAGGCTCCAAACTTGCTGGCTTGTGGTCGGGCGGTGCTCGCAGCACGCAAGGTACGCCCAGTTCTAGCCTTGCTACGCTTGGCAAGAACTTGGGGCAGTCCTCATGTGCTCCAGTACACTCCGGCTTAACCAGCCACTTGGCGGTTTACCGCCTAGTGGAATGGCTAGGTGCTCCGGCCTCCCGCAATCCAGCTGCGTTATGAGCCTACTGAGATAGGCTCTAAGTGTCCCAGAGGAGACAAACATGAGTGATGCAATCGTAATCGTATCTGCCGCCCGTACCCCGATGGGTGGTTTTCAGGGGGATTTCAGCAGCGTCAGTGCCAGTGAGCTGGGCGCGGTTGCGGTACGTGAGGTGGTGGCTCGCGCCGGCATCAACCCGGAGGTGGTGGATGAGCTGGTATTCGGTAACTGCCTGATGGCGGGCCAGGGCCAGGCCCCGGCACGTCAGGCCGCAATCAAGGGTGGCCTGCCGACGTCGGTGAACTGTACCACCCTGTCGAAAATGTGTGGCTCCGGCATGAAAACCATCATGCTTGGTCACGATATGCTCAAGGCCGGCAGCAACCGGGTGGTGATCGCCGGTGGCATGGAAAGCATGACCAATGCGCCCTACATCCTGCCGAAAGCACGCGGCGGTTATCGCCTGGGCCATGGCGAGCTGAAAGATCACATGTTCCTCGATGGCCTGGAAGACGCCTACAACCCGGGGCGCCTGATGGGTACCTATGCAGAAGATACCGCTGCGCATTACAGCTTTAGCCGTGGCCAGCAGGATGAATTTGCAATGACCTCGCTGGCGCGTGCGCAGGCGGCGATCAAGGATGGCCGCTTCAAGGCCGAAATCGCACCTGTGACCGTTTCCGGGCGTAAAGGCGATGTGCTGATTGCGGACGACGAGCAGCCGGGCAAGGCCAATGCCGACAAGATTCCGCAACTGAAACCGGCTTTCCGCAAGGATGGCACCGTGACAGCAGCCAACTCCAGCTCGATTTCCGACGGTGCCGCCGCTGTGCTGCTGATGCGTGAGAGCGATGCCAAAGCTGCCGGCCTCAAGCCGCTGGCACGCATTCTGGCCCACGCCACCCACGCGCAGGATCCCGCCTGGTTTACCACTGCACCGATCGGCGCGATGCAAAAGGTGCTGGATAAAACCGGCTGGACGGTTGGCGATGTGGACCTGTTCGAAATCAACGAGGCTTTTGCGGTGGTCACCATGGCGGCGATGCGTGATCTGGGCTTGTCGCACGACAAGGTGAATGTGCACGGCGGCGCCTGTGCGCTTGGCCACCCGATCGGTGCTTCCGGTACCCGCATTGTGGTCTCGCTGATCTATGCCTTGCAGCAATATGGCAAGAAACGTGGCGTTGCCAGCCTGTGTATTGGCGGCGGCGAGGCTACAGCACTTGCCATCGAACTGATCTGATTCATGTCGACCGGCCTGCAAGGCGCATTGCCATTGCCTTGCAGGCCGGGCTGCAGCCCAATACCGGCGCGGCTTGCAGGTCGCCTTGTCGGATACCTTGAGTAGCGCGGATTGTTTTTTGAAAGGGATGGTATGTTGAAATTGCCGGACCAGGTCAGTTGTTATAGCCACAGCCCGACTTTCGGGCCCGATACCATGCCGGGCGGGTTGACGCATGATCATCAGACGCAGTCCAATGTGTGGGCAAAAATCGTCGTGTTGTCAGGCCAGGTGCGATTCAGCGTCACAGACGGTGCAGATGCCGGTCAGGTTTTTGTTCTCTCTCCGGCGCTGTCAGGTGTGGTTGCCCCACTTTCCCGGCACCACATCCAGTGCTTGAGCGACGATACCCGTTTTATGCTGGAGTTTTATCGTTGAGCCTGCGGAGCAAGGCTGCTGTCAGGCGCGTTTCAGAAAACGCCCAGCTTGACCCGTAGCTGGTCTTTTTCGGTGGCGATGGATTTGATGCCAACGTAGTCGAACACCCGGTAGCCGGCCACACCCCAGTTGAGTGTCTCCTGCAGGGGCGGTATCTGGTCCAGTTTGATGGTCATGTATTTGCCGTTATTGACGAAGTAGGGCTTGTCTGCCACGGCGCCTTTCAGGTGTTCGCGCCCGGCTGCAGTTTCAAATGCGGTGAGTACCACGCCACCCAAGACCCGGCCCCACAGCGAGCTGCTGCCGGATTGTGTCGCCTCGCTGCATTCCAGTGTCACACTGCGTTTTGGCCAGTCTACTGCCACCACCTTGAAATCCAGCGTCAGCAACACATCGACACCCTTGCGCGCCAGCACCTGCAGGGAGGCTTTTTCTGGTGTCAGCGTCAACGTCTTGACCTGCATCTGCTCGTTGTTGAGTGCCGCTTGCAGCTTTTCCAGCAGCAAGGGCTGCGGAACAATCACGCCATCGCGAGCCAGCCCTGGCAGCTTGTTCTCTGCCCGCAGCTGCTGCAGCTTTTCATACGCTGCCATCGGGTTGGAAAAATAATCGGCCAGTGCCATCGGGCTCACCAGGAGCAGGGTCATCAGGGGGATGCGCATGCAACGATTATATCGACTGCCATCATGCTGCGCAGCCGCTCCTGATGCCTGCTGGCGCAGCTGCCAGATCTATTGGATCTGCGCGGGCGAATTGAGGCCTGCCAAAGACAGGCCATGCGCTAGGTGTGGTGCGCCCGCCAGGCTCGGCTGCCCTCGCACGCTGACCAAATGCTCACCCATCTTGAAGATATGCAGAGCTGACCAGCCACTTGGCAGCTTGCTGCCTGGTGGAATGGCCATGCACCGCTCGGCGCGCCGGGCTGCTGCCGCCCGCCGAATGAATCAGCGCTTCCTTAACGTTTGCGTGCCGCCGACTGCAGTGGACTCAGCAATACCCCAACAGCCAGGCAGCCCGACATCGCCCAGCAGCCGATTACCGTACCGACAATCATCTTCAGTTGAGTTTTCATTACCCGCTTCTTCCTTAAATTATTATTTGCTTGTGTATGCTTTTGGCATGAGATGGAATTGTATCTGGCTTGTGGTATAAATGCCAAGGGCATTTGTTTGGCTGTGCTGCTTTGGCCTACCAATGATTTCTCGTGCTGCACTGGCAAGCTGGCTGGTTTGGGCGAAGCGGTGTTTCAGAGGATCAGTTGCTCTGCCAGCCAATGTTGCAGCAACGGGGCCGCAAAAGGGTGTAGTTGTGTGAGCGGAATCCCGGCGTCGCTGGATAGCTGCGTGAGCAGCATGTCGCCAGTGCCGGGTTGCATCTGCAGCAGGCCCAGCAGGTGCGCGCTGAGCGGGTTGAGCTGGGTAAATCGCACCGTATCGCTGTCATCCCGATGAACCGCAAGACAGCTGGGCGTGGAATCCGGGGTGAGTGGCTGAAAGGTGCTGCAGATCTGCTGCACGGGCCAGGGGTAGATGCCAAGTTGCAGTGTTGGATTGACGGAGAGGGTGGCGCCGTATACATCTGCCA
>JAUPTR010000301.1 GCA_030917985.1 Pseudomonadota bacterium
ACGATTTGATACCGCAACAGTGGCAATCTGACGTGGCCCGGCAACTGTTGCCCGGTGAAACACCACTGGCAGCGCTGGAACTGGATCTGAGCCAGTCGCTGCAATTCGGCGCCGGCCTGTTGCTGCTGACGTCATCACGCCTGCTGGTGCGCGCGCCGGAGGCTGGCGAGTGGCAATACTGGCCACTCGACAAGCACTTGGCGCTGCAGCATTCCGACCACGCCGGGGTTGGCTGCTTGTCCTTGCACGACGATATAACGCGCCTGGGCCACTGGCGGTTTACATTGGCACACGATATTCGTGCACAACGGCTACAAAAACTGTTCCGGCAACACATTGATGCCCTTGTTTGCGGCCAGCCGGTGGCAAACAGCGAGGAAGGCATCTGCCCCTCGTGCAAGGCGCCACTGCCGCCGGATGAGGATGAATGCCCGATCTGCACCCGCGAAATGCACACACCACCATCGACCTGGACGCTGCTGCGGCTGTGGCGGTTTGCCAGGCCGTATCAAGGGCAGTTGCTGGCCGGTTTCCTGCTGATGCTGGGCGCCACGGCGGCCGCAATGGTGCCGCCATATCTGACCATGCCGCTGATGGACAAGGTACTGATTCCATTGCAGAACGGCGTGGACATCCCCTTGAGCACGGTAGGTCTTTACATGCTTGGGCTGTTTGCTGCGGCGCTCTTGCAATGGGGATTGGGCTGGGGCAAGACGTATATCCTCGCGCTGGTGAGTGAACGCATCAGCGCCGATTTGCGCACCACCACCTATGAACACCTGCTGAAACTGTCGCTGGAATATTTTGGCGGCAAACGCACCGGTGACTTGATGTCGCGCATTGGTTCTGAATCCGACCGCATATCGGTATTCCTGTCGCTGCACCTGCTGGATTTTGTCTCCGATGTGCTGATGATCCTGATGACCGCCGCCATCCTGCTGTCGATCGACCCGTGGCTGGCGCTGGTAACCTTGCTGCCGCTGCCGCTGATCGGCTGGATGATTCATGTCGTGCGTGACAGGCTGCGCACCGGCTTCGAAAAAATCGACCGGGTCTGGGGTGAAGTCACCAATGTGCTGGCGGATACCATTCCCGGCATCCGCGTGGTCAAGGCCTTTGCCCAGGAGCAACGCGAGGCGGATCGTTTCCGCGAAGCCAACAAACACAATCTGCTGGTCAACGACCGGCTCAACAAGGTGTGGTCGCTGTTCTCTCCCACCGTATCGCTGCTGACCGAACTGGGCCTGCTGGTGGTGTGGTGTTTCGGCATCTGGCAAGTGGCACACGGGCATGTCACCGTCGGTGTGCTGACCGCCTTCCTCGCGTATATCGGCCGCTTCTACGGCCGGCTGGACTCGATGAGCCGCATCGTTTCGGTTACGCAAAAAGCTGCTGCTGGTGCCAAGCGCATTTTCGATATTCTCGACCATGTATCAAGCGTGCCGGAGCCGGCCAACCCGGTAGCCTTGGCCAAGGTCAGCGGCCAGATCGACATTCGCTCGATTGGTTTCCGTTATGGCAATCGCAGCGTGATCAAGGGAGTCGATCTGCGCATTCAACCCGGTGAAATGATCGGCCTGGTCGGCCACAGCGGCTCGGGTAAAAGCACGCTGGTCAACCTGATCTGTCGTTTTTACGACGTCACCGACGGCAGCATCCGCATTGATGGGGTGGATATCCGCAGCGTGCCGGTTGCGGATTATCGGCGCCATATTGGCCTGGTGCTGCAGGAGCCGTTCCTGTTTTTCGGCACGATTGCCGAGAACATCGCCTATGGCAAGCCGGATGCCAGCCGCGAGGAAATTGTTGCCGCCGCGCGCGCCGCCCATGCCCACGAATTCATCCTGCGCCTGCCGCACGGCTATGACTCGCTGGTGGGAGAACGCGGCCAGGGCCTGTCGGGAGGCGAACGGCAACGGATCTCGATTGCCCGCGCGCTGCTGATTGATCCGCCGATTCTGATTCTCGATGAAGCAACCTCGTCGGTGGATACCGAAACCGAGAAAGAAATCCAGAAAGCACTCGACAACCTGGTGCGTGGCCGCACCACCATCGCTATCGCTCATCGTCTTTCGACACTGCGCCAGGCAGACCGGCTGGTGGTGCTGGATCGCGGCCAGGTGGTGGAAGTCGGCCACCACGATGACCTGATGGCGCGTGAAGGCGCGTATTACCGGCTGTATCAGGCGCAGGCGCGTAATGTGGATACCGATGCTGACGATGCCGGGGCGGGAGAATAAATCATGAGCCAGAATCCTGATTTCCAGTTGGCACGCGATACACATGGCCGCCTGACCCTGACCGACAGAGAGGGCCAACAACACACGGCCGTGGTGCCGGTACGCGCATTCCCGATCGCGCAACCGGAACGCGGCATCGGACTGATGAGCGTGGATGGCCATGAACTGGCCTGGATCGAAGAATTGAGCGAACTACCAGCCGCCACCCGGCAATTGGTGGAGGCAGAGCTGGCCAGCCGCGAATTCATGCCGGAAATTCGCGCCATCAAGGATGTGTCGACATTCGCGACGCCCAGCACCTGGACGGTGGACACGGATCGCGGCGCAGCCAGCTTTGTGCTCAAGGGCGAAGAAGATATCCGCCGTGTAGGCGGTGGCGCGCTGATGATTGCCGACAGCCACGGCATTCATTTCCTGATCCGCGACAGCAGCCGGCTGGATAACCACAGCCGACGCATTCTCGACCGCTTCCTGTAACAGCCACCCTGCTGCAGGGCACGCCTGGCGCGGCCTGCAGCAGGGGCTACAAGCCAATACCAGAGCGGCTTGCAGGCCTATTCGTGGTAATACTCCGGCAAGCGCGAGCCACACTGCATGCAATACACTGCCTCAGGCGGATGGCCTTCGCTCAGGCATTCGTGGCAAGTGCGGGTGGTCACCGGCCTGGCATTGCGCTGTGCAGCCATTTCCACCGTAACAATCCCGGTTGGCACCGCCAGCGTGCCCCAGCCGAGCAACATCATCACCGAGGCCAGCATGCGCCCCAGATCGGTTTTGGGGGTGATGTCGCCAAACCCCACCGTGGTCATGGTGGTAATCGCCCAGTAAACGCCAGTGGGAATATTGTGAAAACCATTCTCCGGCCCTTCGATCACATACATCAGCGTGCCCATCACCAGCACAATCATCAGCACCACCGACAGGAACACCAGAATCTTGCGCACACTGGCTTTCAGCGCGTAACCCAGCGCGTGGTATTCGCTCATGTAGGCAGTGAGCTTGAATACGCGGAAAATGCGAATCAGGCGCAGCACCCGCACGTCGATCAAGGCCTGGGTTTCCGGAAACAGCAGCGCGATATAGGTGGGCAACACGGACAGCAGATCAACCACGCCAAAAAAACTGCGCACATAACGCCAGGGGTGCGGAGCACACGCCAGCCGCAGCAGATATTCGGCGGTAAACAGCAGCGTAAATCCCCACTCCAGCCGATAGAACAGCTCACCATGGCGTACCTGCAGCGATTGCACGCTATCGGCAACCACCACCAGCACGCTGAACAGAATGGCGACAATCAGGCCGATATCAAACCAGCGCCCGGCACGGGTATCGGCTTCGAAAACAATCGTATACAAACGCAGGCGCCAGCCGCTCAGGCTGGGAACAAAAGCCGATTCAGAACGCGTCACGCACTCCTCCTGTTAGATCCGGATCAAAAGCATCACAGGCAATCAGCGATTGACCCGTTGCGCACGAAAAGCACCGGGATTCACGCCGGTCCAGTCCTTGAAGGCATGATTAAACGAGCTCTGTTCCTGAAAACCCAGCATGTAGGCAATATCGGTGATCGACAGCTCGGCCTGCGCCAGGTAGTGCTCTGCCAGTTCGCGCCGGGTTTGATCCAGCACTTCCTGAAAACTGCTGCCGGCTTCTTTCAGCTTGCGCTGCAGGGTGCGGGTGGTTTGACCCAACTGCTCGGCCACGTCCGGCAAACGTGCACGATCCTGAGCCAGCATTCTGGTGATGGCCTCTCGCACCAGTGCCACCACGCTTTTTTCCTTTTCGCTGCGCAGCCGCGCCTGCAGCAGTTGTTCTGCATGCGCCTGCAACACCGGAAACAGGCTGACATCGGCATTGGGCAGCGGCCAGTCGAGAATCTGCGGATCGAAGCGGGCGTAATTTTCCGGCTGGTTGAAACGGATCGGCGCGTTGAAAATACGCTGGTATTCGCTCAGATCATCCGGCGCGGCATGGGTAAAGCCAATTTCCATGATCGGTACCGGCCGCTGCGCCACCCATTCAACAAACACACGGATGCCGGCACAGACACTTTCGGCCAGATGGCGACACGGCCAACGCTCGCCCCACGGGCTTTGCCAGACATAGAGCGCACTGCCCTGCTCCATGCGCAATTGCGAGCGCCCCAGATCATGCGCCAGCACTTCGTAGCGCATCACCTGCTGCGTCGCTTCGGCAAAATTGCGGCACGACAGCAGCACAATGCCGTAAATCGCATAGGTGGCCAGTTTCATCCGCTCACCGACATGCAGACCGAAGCAGTCGTCACGGCACAAGCTTGCACCGGCATTGAGCAAGGCAATATAGGTTTCCACCGGCAGCGCTTCGGGCGGTGGCGACAGGCCGTCGTCCGGCATGCCCAGATAGCGGGCCAGTTGTTGTGGCGTCACGCCGAGTTCGGCGGCGGTATCCACCGCTGTCTGCACATAAGGTCCAACCACGCGCGGCAAATGGCCGAGCGCCGGCAAAATATAAGGGTTTGGCATAATCTGACAAGTCACCTGGCATGAAAGCGCAATTGCGGTTGTTGCGGCAACGCTACCATGCACACCATCCATCGCAGTCTTTGGCGGCGCGTAACGCACACCCGACTGCTCATAATCAATATTGTTAGGAAAGTATACCGTGAGACGCTGGAATGGCTGGGGAGATGATTCGGTTGAGTTCCCCCTTAACCCCGATGCACTGAAATTTCTGGCAGAAAAAATCGGCGCTGGCAAGCCGCGCACCGACATCAGCCTGCCGGATGCCTGCCACCAGCTGCCGGCCAGCCGCCTGCCGCAGCACCCGAAAATCACCGTGGATGCCGAGGCACGGGTTCGCGCCAGCTTTGGCCAGAGCCTGCAGGACTGGCTGAAAATGCGCTTCGGCGTGGTGGATCGCGTCGTGGATGGCGTGGCATTCCCGGAAAGCAGCGATGAAGTACACGCCCTGCTGGATTTTGCCAGGGCACACAAGGTTATCGTGCTGCCGTATGGCGGTGGCACCAGTGTTGTTGGACATTTGACCCCGCCCAGGGGCGATCGCCCGGTGCTGAGCCTGAACCTGTCACGGCTGAACCGCCTGCTGCATCTGGACCGCAGCAGCCAGCTCGCCACCTTTGGCGCCGGTGTCGCCGGCCCGGATCTGGAAGCCCAGCTGCGCGCCCAGGGCTACACGCTGGGGCACTTTCCGCAGTCGTTTGAATATTCAACACTGGGCGGCTGGGTGGTTACCCGCTCCTCCGGCCAGCAATCGCTGCGTTATGGCCGCATCGAGCAGATGTTTGCCGGCGGCAAGCTGGAAACGCCGAACGGCAGTTTTGATATTCCCACTTTTCCGGCCTCTGCCGCCGGCCCGGATCTGCGCGAGCTGGTAATGGGATCGGAAGGCCGCATGGGTGTGCTGACCGAGGCGATTGTGCGCGTCACCCCGCTGCCGGAATACGAAAAATTCCATGCGGTGTTTTTCCCCGGCTGGGATGCCGCCGAAGCCGGCGTGCGCGCCGTGGCGCAAAGCAAATTGCCGTTGTCGATGATGCGCCTGTCGAACCCGGTGGAAACACTGACCACGCTCAAACTCGCCGGCCACGCCAAACTGATCGGTCTGCTGGAATCGTATCTGTCGC
>JAUPTR010000302.1 GCA_030917985.1 Pseudomonadota bacterium
CAGCAAAGATATCGGTATTCGGTTTGTGGCCGATGGCAATGAAGCAACCGGTCAGTTCCAGATCCTTGGTGCTGCCATCCACAGTAGATTTGATGCGCACGCCGGTTACACCGGTGTTGTCGCCAAGTACTTCGTCCAGCGTGTGGTTGGTCGCTAGGGTGATTTTGCCGGCAACCACTTTTTCATTCAGCTTGTCGATCATGATCTTCTCGGCGCGGAAGGTATCGCGACGATGGATCAAAGTCACATGGCTGGCGATGTTGGCCAGATACAGCGCTTCTTCGACGGCGGTATTGCCGCCACCCACCACACAGACTTTCTGGTTGCGATAGAAGAAACCATCGCAGGTGGCACAGCCAGATACGCCGCGACCCATGAATTTCTCTTCCGAAGGCAGGCCCAGATACTGTGCCGAAGCACCGGTGGCAATAATCAGCGCATCACAGGTGTAGGTGCCGCTGTCGCCAATCAGCGTGATCGGTTTCTCGCTCAGCCTGGCGGTGTGGATGGTGTCGAAAATCATCTCGGTGTTGAAGCGTTCCGCGTGCTTCTGGAAACGCGCCATCAGCTCCGGGCCCATCACGCCATCGGCATCTGCCGGCCAGTTGTCGACTTCGGTGGTGGTCATCAGCTGGCCGCCTTGAGCCAGACCGGTGATCAATACCGGATTGAGATTGGCGCGAGCTGCGTAGACAGCAGCGGTGTAGCCGGCAGGGCCGGAACCGAGAATCAGCAGGCGTGCGTGTTTGGTCGTGCTCATAGTGGATCGCTCTGTAGATGAGGTGGATAAGTTCGGGAAGGCGCTGTTGACCGACCGCATAAATGAGCTGCAAGTCTACTGTAAATGACTGCGGGCTTGAACGCTTTCAAGCCCGCCAGCAGCATAATTCTTCCTATCGTAGCGATAGCACCTGGCAATGCCAGGTGCTGTGGCAATCAGTTCTGTGCCGGCGTTTCGCGGACGATTTTCATTGCCGATGCCACCAGCCCGCCCATGTCCGCCAGATTGCCCGGCAGGATCAGCGTATTGCCCTGTTTGGCCACGCCGGCAAATGCCTCGACATATTGCTCGGCGACCTTCAGGTTGACGGCCTCCATGCCGCCTGGCTGGCGGATGGTTTGCGCCACCATATGGATCGCCTCGGCCGTTGCGCGTGCCACCAGCTTCACTGCCTCGGCTTCACCCATGGCGCGGTTGACGGCAGCCTGTTTTTCGCCCTCGGATTGATTGATGGCAGCCTGCATCTCACCTTCGGATTTCTGGATCGATGCCTCGCGCTCACCGGTGGCGATGTTGATCTGCTCCTGCTTGCGGCCTTCAGAGGCGGCGATCAGTGCGCGTTTTTCGCGTTCAGCAGTGATTTGCGCCTGCATCGCGTGCAGGATGTCGCCCGGCGGCGTCAGATCTTTGATCTCGTAACGCAACACTTTCACCCCCCAGTTGGCTGCCGCTTCATCCAGCGCGGCCACCACGGTGCGGTTGATGTCGTCGCGTTCTTCAAAGGTTTTATCCAGTTCCATCTTGCCAATCACCGAGCGCAGCGTGGTTTGCGCCAGCTGGGTGATGGCGAGGATCGGATCGCTGGAACCGTATGATGCCAGCTTCGGGTCGGTGACCTGGAAATACAGGATGCCGTCCACCTGCAGTTGTGTGTTGTCGCGGGTGATACACACCTGGCTTGGCACATCCAGCGGGATTTCCTTCAGGCTGTGTTTGTAGGCAATGCGGTCAATAAACGGCAGCACAATGTTCAGGCCCGGCTGCAAAACGCCGTGAAACTTGCCCAGGCGCTCCAGCACCCAGGCGTTTTGCTGTGGCACCACTTTCACCGATTTGGCGATAAACACGATGACAACAACAAGGATGATCAGTGCAACGGGCATGGCTCAGGTCTCCGGTTTCTGGTCTGACAGCAGCAGGGTTGATCCCCTGATGCCAACAATAAAAAAGGCTTCCGCATCTGCGGCTCCACTGCTCAATTCCGCATCCCAGTCAGCACCACGATGCCGCACCCTTGCATGGTGTGGCGTGTGCCATTGCAGAATGACAACCTGCTGGCCGATATCCAGCAGATTGTCCGGCGGGTTTGCTGTGGTTTTGCTGCGCTGCCGTTTGTGCCACAGCAGGGCCAGCCCGGCCAGGCTGAAAAAGGCCGCTGCCAGCAATTGCACCGGCAGCCCGCTGCCCAGCCAGGCCAGCAGTGCGCTGAGGCAGAAGGCGAGGGCAATCACCAGTAAATAAAACGTGCCGCTCAACATTTCTCCCACCAGCAACAAGCCGGCGAGCAGAATCCAGATCAGATGGTTGGACATGGTTCTCCTAGCGCTTGCGCATTACGGGGCGTGCGCTCGCTTCGTTCTCCGGCTTCGGTGTCAGGGTAATCGAAAGCAGGGCATTGGTTTCGCGCAGCCGCTGCGAGAGTATCAATGCCACATTACGATACAGCTTTGGTGCAACCAGCGGAATACGTATCAGTGCGCTGCGGTCGAAAGCCAGAAGGATACAGGGGCTGACTGCGCGAACCGTGGCCGAACGTGGCTGCTGATCCAGTATCGCCAGTTCGCCGAATACCTCACCGGGCTCCAGTGCGGCCAGCACTTGCATGTCCAGCGTGGTTTCCCGAACCACTTCCAGCAAGCCGGCCACAATGATGTACATTTCGCTGCCCTCCAGCCCCTGGCGAATCACAATTTCGCCTGGGCCGGCTTCCAGCTTGCGGCAATTGGCAATGAATTCGCGAATATCCTCGTGCGACAAGCCGGCAAACAATTTGACTGACTGCGACAACTTTTTGACTAGACTGTCGTTAAGCATGGTTTCCCGCTCCGTTTGCCTTCATTCTAGCCATTCGGGACCAATTTGCCGCGATTGCCGCCGGCAGGGAAATCCCCAGCACTTTTGTTTACAGGGAGAAGACGATGCAAATCGAATCAACACGTTTTGGCCGGATCGAAGTGGACCCGGAAACGATTATCGAATTTACACAACCGCTGGCAGGTTTTGAAGGCTCGCGCCGCTTTAAGCTGTTGCACGAAGATAGCGCACAGCCGATCGTAATGTGGCTGCAGTCGCTGGATGAGCCGGATGTCGCGTTTAATCTGATCGACCCGGCTCAACTGGGGTTGACCTACGAAATCGAATTGAGTGATGCAGAGGCTGCCGCGCTGCAAATGCAGAACCCGGCCGACGTGAGCGTGTTACTGCTGATCGGCAAGGAGGAAGAACATCTGGCGCCCAAGCCCAGTTCGCCAATCCTGATCAACACCAGCGCCCGCCTTGGCCTGCAGAAAAGCGGTATTCGCGCACAGATCATCTTCACCAATCGTTGAGCTGATTCCGGCTTGGGGTGATGCTGCATCAGGTGTATCATTGCCCCTTCCTTTCTGCTTATTCCTGTCCGCATGAAAACCACATTTCTTGATTTTGAACAGCCGATTGCCGAACTCGAAGCCAAGATCGAGGAATTGCGCTTCGTGCAGGATGATTCGGCGCTGGATATCTCCGAAGAAATCAGCCGCCTGCAGGACAAGAACCAGGAATTAACCAAATCCATCTATGCCAAGCTCAATGCCTGGCAGATTTCGCAGGTCGCACGTCATCCGCAGCGCCCTTACACGCTGGATTACCTGTCGGGCGTATTCACCGACTTTGAAGAGTTGCACGGCGATCGCGCTTATGCCGACGATGCGGCAATTGTTGGTGGCCTGGCGCGTTTTAATGGTCAATCCTGCATGGTAATCGGCCATCAGAAAGGGCGTGATACCAAGGAAAAAATCGCGCGCAATTTCGGCATGCCGCGCCCGGAAGGTTATCGCAAGGCATTGCGCTTGATGAAAATGGCCGAAAAATTCGGTCTGCCGATTTTTACCTTTGTTGATACCCCCGGAGCCTATCCCGGTGTGGGTGCAGAAGAGCGTGGCCAGTCGGAAGCGATTGGCCGCAACCTGTTTGAAATGGCCAAACTGCGGGTGCCGATCATTGTCAGCGTGATTGGTGAAGGTGGTTCTGGTGGTGCATTGGCGATCGCCGTCGGCGACATCGTGCAGATGCTGCAGTATTCGACCTATTCGGTGATTTCGCCGGAGGGGTGTGCCTCTATCCTGTGGAAAAGTGCTGACAAGGCGCCGGACGCCGCAGAGCTGCTTGGGATTACCTCCAATCGTCTGAAAACACTGGGTCTGATCGACCGGGTGGTGCCAGAGCCTTTGGGTGGTGCCCACCGCGATCCCGCCGCGATGATGCAGACCATGAAAAAAGCGCTGGCCGATGGCTTGAAGAACCTCAACAACAAGTCTGTCGATGATTTGCTGAGTGCCCGTTTCGACCGTATTCTCGGCCATGGTCGCTTCAAGGAAATCAACGCCTCTGCCGCCTGATGCCAATGCCTTGCAGCAACAACTGCTTGCCGCGCTGAAGCCGTTTGCCGGCCGCTCTTGCGTGCTTGGCCTGAGTGGCGGGCTGGATTCCGTCGTATTGCTGGATCTGCTGGCTCAGGTTGCCCCGGCACTACAGCTGCGGCTGTCGCTGGTTCACGTCAATCACCAACTCAGTCCTTTTGCCTCTGACTGGCAGCAGTTCTGCGTCCAGCTGGCACAGCAGTATCAATTTCCCATCATGGTGCAATGCGTTCAGCTGCAGCGCAGAGGCGGCGAGAGTCTGGAGGCCGTGGCGCGCGATGCCCGTTATGGCGTGTATGCCAGCCTTGGCGCAGATGTATTGCTGCTGGCCCACCATCTTGATGACCAGTGCGAAACACTGTTGCTGCGTTTGTTGCGCGGTGCAGGCGTGCATGGCTTGAGCGGCATGCCACGGCAGCGTCAGTTGGCAGGCACATCAACAACCCTGCTGCGCCCCTTGCTGGGTGTCGGCCGCGCGGCATTGCAGCAGTATGCTGAAGCGCGGCAGCTACGCTGGGTCAGCGACGAGAGCAATGATGACCCGCGTTTTCGACGCAACTGGTTACGCCACTCGGTTTTCCCCTTGCTGGCATCGGTGTTTCCCCATTATCGCCGCCAGCTGGTGCAAACTGCGCAACACCTGGATGACGCAGCGCAAATTCTCGACCAGGTTGCGCAGGCAGACTTTGTTGGCAATCTGGCGACCGCCTGTTTGCAGCTGGATGCCTTGGCACAACTTGGCGAGGAGCGGCAACGCAATCTGCTGCGCTGGTTTTTACGCCAATACGGGCTGGTGCCCTCGGTTGCCTGCCTGGCGCAACTGCGGCAACAAATGTTGACCGCCGGGATGGATGCCTGCCCCGCATTGCGCATCGATGACTGGATGCTTGAGCGTTATCGAGGCTGCCTGTATTTGCATCGTGGTAGCGAGGTACCGAGTGTCCCTTGCATCAATCTGCGCTGGAATGGCGAGCCTGACATTCGTCTGGATGGATGGGCCGGGCGCTTGCTGTTTCGTGCCGGCACGGGGCCGCTGACGGTGGCAGCGCATCATCTGCGAGCTGCACCGCTGCAAGTTAGATTGCGGCGGGGAGGCGAGCGCTTGCGGCCCGCGGTACAAGCGGCAAACCGTCAGCTCAAGCATGTGTTGCAAGAATCAGCGATGCCGCCCTGGCAACGCCGTGGCTGGCCCCTGTTATGGCAAGGCGAGCAATTGTTGGCGGTGCCTGGGGTGGCCGTTGCGGCAGCATTTCAGCCACAAAATGGCGAAAGTGGCGTGCTGATTGAATGGCAGCCCGATGTGCCATTTATGCTGCAACGCACTGACGAAAAAACTGTTTTGCCTGAAGATTGAGTCTATACTCCATTCAGGATTGCCGGCGTTGCGAAGGTGGCGCCGGTTTCCTTTGCATCAAGCAGCGAGCGTTCCGCCCGGACTTCTGGTAGCCAGGTCCGGGCGTTTTTATTGGCGTTAGCTGATCTGG
>JAUPTR010000303.1 GCA_030917985.1 Pseudomonadota bacterium
ACCAGTTGCCCCGGTGCCTCGTAACTGCCGCCGCCCAGCTCGAAGGCGCGCGATTCCAGCTCGCGTTGCAGGTCCACACCGGCCAGCGGGCCGCCCGGATAATCGGCCGGGGTGATGCCAACGACGATGCCAGCGTTGGCGTTGCGTTCGTTGCGCGAATACTGGCTCATGCCGTTGGTGACCACGCGGTTTGGCTCGGACGTGGCCGCCACCACCGTGCCGCCCGGGCACATGCAGAAGCTGTAGACCGAACGGCCATTGCTGGCGTGATACACCAGCTTGTAATCGGCGGCGCCGAGCAGCGGGTGGCCGGCAAATTTGCCGAAGCGCGCCTTGTCGATCAGCGATTGCGGGTGTTCGATACGGAAGCCCACCGAGAAAGGCTTGGCTTCCATGAACACGCCCCGCTCGTGCAGCATCTGGAAGGTATCGCGCGCGCTGTGGCCGAGCGCCAGCACCACGTGGTCGGTTTCAATCTGCTCGCCGCTTTCCAGCGTTACGCCGCGAACCTGGCCGTTGTCGATCAGCACGTCGCTGACCTTTTGCTGGAAGCGGATTTCGCCGCCGAGGGATTCGATTTCGGCGCGCATGTTTTCCACCATGCCCACCAGGCGGAAGGTGCCGATGTGCGGATGGCTGACGTAGAGGATTTCTTCCGGCGCGCCAGCTTTGACAAACTCGTTGAGCACCTTGCGGCCGTAATGTTTCGGGTCTTTGATCTGGCTGTAGAGCTTGCCATCAGAGAAAGTGCCGGCGCCACCTTCGCCAAACTGTACATTCGACTCGGGATTGAGAATCTTTTTGCGCCACAGGCCCCAGGTGTCCTGGGTGCGCTCGCGTACCGCTTTGCCGCGCTCCAGCACAATCGGCCGCAAGCCCATCTGCGCCAGGATCAGCGCAGCAAAAATGCCGCACGGGCCAAAGCCGATAATCACCGGGCGTTTCACCGGTGCATGCCGGGCGTGGCCGATAAAGTGATAGCTGGTGTCCGGCGTCAGGCTGATATTGTGATCCTTGCTGAATTTTTTCAGCAGTGCCGCTTCGTTTTTCACTTTGCAGTCAACGATATACACCAGCAGCAGTTCGATACGTACCTTGCGCGCATCATGGCTGCGCTTGAATACGCTGAAATCGAGCAGATCGCCGTCAGCCATTTTCAGTCGCTGCACAATCGCTGTCCGCAGCGCCTCTTCGGGGTGGTCGATCGGCAGGCGAAGTTCGGTGATGCGCAGCATGGGGGTATCCGGTTGAAGCAAAGGCGCAATTTTACTTGGCCGAGCGCCCCCGAGTCGAGTTGCAATCCATCGCCGGGGTTGCACGTGGGGCAATATTTTCTTGTATGCTGCAGAACATTTTTTCGCGTTTATATTCAAACAGCGCGCCAACGCGCATTTTTTACCGGAGAAGAGATGAAACCAACACTGCTGGCCACCCTGATGCTGGCCATCCCCCTGGCGCATGCCGCCGACCTGAAACTCGATACCGATGAGCAGAAAGCCGCCTATTTTGCCGGCATGCAGATCGGTGCGGGTTTGCAGCGTGATGTGGGCGATCTGGATATCGAGATCATCAAGAAAGGCCTCACCGACGGCTTCAAGAAAAACAAGCCGGCCATCAGCGAAGATGCTGCCAATCAGGCGATGATCAACTACCAGCAGAAGCGGCAGAGTGAGATGATTGCCAGAAACGGCGCCGCAGCGAAGAAATTCCTGCTGGAAAACGCCAAGAAGCCGGGCGTGGTCAGCCTGCCAAGCGGTCTGCAATATCAGGTGCTGAAAGCAGGCAATGGCAGCGTCAGCCCGCAGCGCAGCAGCAGCGTCAAGGTCAACTACCACGGCACCTTACTGGATGGCACGGTGTTCGACAGTTCGGCACAACGCGGCGCCCCGGCCACCTTTGGCCTGGGGCAGGTGATTCCGGGCTGGGTGGAAGGCCTGCAGCTGATGAAGGCCGGCGACAAATGGAAACTGTTTGTGCCGCCGGAGCTGGCCTACGGCAATCGTGCTCTGGGGCCGATTCCACCGGCCTCGCTGCTGGTTTTTGAAGTGGAGCTGCTGGAGGTGATGCCGGCTGCGGCAGACAAGGCTGCCGGCAAATAAGCCGGACGGCAACAAAAAAAGGCCTGACACTTTAGGGTGTCAGGCCTTTTTTGCTGCCACCGGCTCAGCGCATTTCAAACAGCTCCTGGTGAAATCGCTTGGCCGGCAGGCCGTGTGCGGCAAATTCACGCTGCAGCGCCTGGCCAAAGCCTGGCGGGCCGCAAAACCAGATGCTGGCATCGGCCCAGTCCGGCACGGTAGCGCGGATATGTTCTCCATCCAGTCGGCCATCCTTGCCGCTGACCAGAATGTGCAGGCGGATGCGTGCGGCGGCGGCATCGGCGGTGAGCTTGTCGATGGCGGCCTGCGAATAGTCGGCAGTGGGGTGGAACAGATCGATTTGCGGTGCCGGGCCACCTGCCTGCGCCAGTTGCTGCATGCGTGAAATGAACGGGGTGATGCCAATGCCGGCACCAATCCAGATCTGCCGTGCGTGGCCGTCGTCGAAGTCAAAGCAGCCATAGGGCCCTTCCACCGTCACCGGCGATCCTTGCTGCAAGAGCGTGGGCAGCTCGCTGGTGTGATCACCCAAGGCCTTGGTGATGAACACGATGCGACGACTGTCGGGGTTCCACGCCGAGGCAATGGTGTAGGGGTGCGGCCCCTCGCTTTGCTGCGATGTGACAAAGGCAAACTGCCCCGGCCTGTGGCCCGGCCAGCCTGGCTGCAGCTGGATGGCTGTTTCCAGCACCCGCAGTTCCGGATACGGGCACAGCGACTCGACCACGCCCTGCACCTTGCGGCCGGCGCCAACACGCCCGGTCAGCACCCACAAGGCGGCGATTGTTCCGCTCAACAGCAGCGCCGCCATCACCCAGCCAATCGGCTGCGACCAGTAGGCAAACTTGATCAGGATAACGCTGTGGTAGGCCAGCACCAGATATGCCAGCGCCAGCAGCTTGTGGGTTTTGACGAACAGGTGATACGGAAAACGCTTGATCAGCGCCAGTGCCAGCAACGCCGCCGCCGCATAAAACGCCCATTCGCCGAGCGATTCGGCCAGCTTGCGCTGCCCGCGCAGTAGGGCTTCCAGCGATTCCGGCGCCAGTTCCGGGCCGGGTTTGCGGGGTGGCTTCACCAGCCAGCCCCAGCCCACCATCCATTTGGTGCCTTGCGCCCACCACCAGTGCAGCACCGACAGCACCAAGGCGCTGATGCCCAGCCATTTGTGCAGCCGGTACATCTTGTCCAGCCCGCGCAGCCTTCGCTCAAGCCAGCGCGGCCGGACGGCCAGCAACAGTGCCGCACTCATCACGCCGATGGCCAGCACACCGCTGTATTGCATCACCACTGCCCGCAATGCGAAATAGTTGAACGGCTGCGGTGCCAGCGTATCGGCCAGCAGCCAGAGGCCGGACAACAGCAGAAACAGCCCCCACAGGCTGAGTTTGATCGGTTTCATGATGTGCTTTCCGGATATGTGTTGCGCTCGACTCTGCCGCTGTGAGTATCACTCGCGCCACAAGCGCGGTGGTCGCGCTGCACATTATCTTTGCCTGGCGGCTTGTGCGCCTTGATTCAGGTCTAGCAGCCTGTCGGACTTGAGGCTGCTCTGCTGCGCCAGCGGGAGAAACGGCCCGCCTTGACCCGTTTTCTCGTTGCATAGGCCCGCTATGCGTCTCGAAAACGGGTCAATCCGGTCTCATTTTCCCGCTCGGCTCGCAACGATCGCTCAAGTCCGACAGGCTGCAAGCAGGGACTTGGGAAGAAACAGCCCGTGTCTGCAAGCCATTTATCAAAGGTGTTGGTTGCTACTCAAGTTCTGATGCTTGCTGGTGGCGCGTCTTCGCTATGCCCAAAAAGGCTGACCGTTGTTCAGCTGTTTTGCAATACTCGGCTTGCTGTGCGTTTTTCTACATGCTTGAAATACAAGAATATTTTTTTATAAATATTTATATGGCATTGCATATAACACAAATGGATATGTCTGATATGCTTATGTCAATGTTTTGTAAAAGTCTGAATTTGACGAGTGCATCATGAGAAAAATTATTCTGCCCGCAGCGTTGGCAATCCTCTCCGCGAGTGCTTTTGCAACCCCAGAAGTGGTCGAGGACGAGTTGCTGGGCGCGCATTTTGGCCAGGCGGGTATCAGCCTGGCTCTGAATGTCAAAGTACACATCGATTCGTTTCAGTGGATTGACGACGCTGGCGGTGGCTTCGGTATTGGCAACGGCAACGGCAACGGCAACGGTAATAACGCCGGTGGCGCTGTATCGTTCGAGAATATTGCCATCGGTGGTGGTGCTCTGAGTTCTGTGGCTGCCGGCACGTCTTCAATATCAGACCGGGGTGCGTTTTGGCGGCCCTATCAATATTGATGTTGAAGATGTTGCGGCATTCTCGGTTGCGGGTGGGCAACTGATTGCTGCGTTTGGTGGTAACGATGTTGCCGCAGACGGTGCGGCCATCAATGCGCATGCCGCTCAGGCGGCATATCTATCCGGCTATTCGGCGCATGTGCCGGCAAGCGGCAGCAAGGCGGTGGCGCTGGGCTTGCCGCGCATGATTATGAGCGTGAATATCGGTGCAGTCCGGGCATTGGGCAATAGCGGCGAGAGTTATTCCATGGGTGGTGTGCGTATCACCAACCTGGATTTTTCGTCTACCAAGGTGTCGATCTGGGGGCACAAATAAGAGACGTTGACCTTTGTCGGGTTAACTTGGGAATACGCTGACTTATTGGCTGCTCGCGCTTGCCATTCTTCCACTAACCGCTGCAGCCCGCGCTGCTATTGCCTTGCAGGCAAGGCTGCAGGCCAATGCCAGAGCGGCTTGCAGGCAATGTGTGTTGTGCGCGGGGTGTTGTCTGTTGCAGGTCACATCGTATGCGTGGGCCGGCTTGACTGCAGCGCGTTGCCCAGCATGCCTTCGATTTTGTTGCGAGCGGCAATGCCATTCTCGTTCTGGATGAACTGAACGCCAATGCCTTGTGTGCGGTTGTTCTGCGCGCCGGCCGGTGTCATCCATACCACCTTGCCGGCCACTGCCAGCTTTGCCGGGTCTTCCATCAGCGTCAGCAGCATGAACACTTCATCGCCGAGCTTGTAGGCGCGCGAGGTGGGGATAAACAGACCGCCGCCCTGCACAAAACTCATATAGGCCGCGTGTAAAGCCGGCTTCTCTTTGATCGACAGCGACATCACGCCTGCTTTGGCGCCTGCCGGAAGGGATGTTGCGGGTTCCTGAGCCATGGTTCGAATCTATGCAGTCAAAATCAGAGGTCAGTATAGCCAATCAACAGCTGTTCGATAGCCAGCTTGGTGTTGAGCGGATGGTGTGCGCTGCGTTGTGCCAGATTGAGCTGCTTTTGCCACGCCAGCAGGCCATCCAGCGGCAGTTTTTGCGCTTGCTGCTGCAAGGCGCTCTGCAAATCCGGGTGATAGCGAACTTGTTTTGCCAGTTTCAGGCTCAGCAGGTCGTAAGCCCATTTCTGCAGCCAGCTCACCACCATCGGCAGTTCCAGTTTGTGTAGCGCTTCGGCCTGTTTCAACACATCGAAACCACGCGGCGCAGCCAGTGCTTCCAGTAGTGTTTGCCAGGCCGGCAGGTGTTCGTTGTCGGCCAGCGCCTTGGCGGCCAGCGGCAGATTGCCGGCGCGTGCCAGCCAGCGTGGGGCATCGGCGACTTGCTGCTGTGCCAGCCAGGCTGCGGCCTGGGTTTGATCCGGCGTGGGCAGTGGAAACAGCCGGCAACGTGAACGAATGGTCGGCAAGACCCGCGACAGCTGATGCGTGATCAGGATGAAGATGGCGCCTGGCGCCGGTTCTTCCAGCGTTTTCAGCAGCGCATTGGCGGCCGCGTGGTTGAGCACTTCCGCCGGGTGTAACAGGGTGACGCGATACCCCTGGCGGTGCGAGCTGAGGTTGACGAAGTCGGTCAGCTCGCGCACCTGCTTGATGTTGATCTGCTGCACTACGCGCTTTTTGCTGTCGGGTTTTTCGTCTTCCTTGTCATCGTCGCTGCGCGGCGTGATTTCGCGGAAATCCGGATGCGTGCCGGCGGCAAACCAGGTGCAGGAGGGGCAACTGCCGCAGGGGGCATAATCGGCGTGCGGTGTTTCACACAGCAGCGATTGCGCCAGCTGTAGCGCAAAGTCGAGCTTGCCGGTGCCTTGCGGGCCAGATAACAACACCGCGTGTGGCCATTGCTGGCGCGACAGATTCAGTTGTTGCCAGGCCTGCTGCTGCCACGGGTATAAAGCCATCAGATCAACTCCTGCAGCAACGTTGCCAGTTCTTGCTGGATGATTTCAATCGGGCGAGTGCTGTCGATCACCTTGATGCGCGCCGGATCGCGGCGGGCGCGTTCCAGATAACAGTTGCGCACGCGCTGGTGAAAATCCTGCTGCTCTTGTTCAAACCGGTCCAGCACGCGGGTTTTCGCCAGTCGTTCGCGGCTCACTTCCAGCGGCACATCGAACAGCAGTGTCAGATCCGGCTGCAAGCCGCTCTGCACCCAGTGTTCCAGCACTTCGATGCGCTCGATGCCAAGGCCACGACCACCGCCCTGATAGGCAAAGGTGGCATCGGTAAATCGATCCGACACCACCCAGGAGCCGGCCTGCAGTGCCGGCAGGATCACCTCGGCGATGTGCTCGCGGCGGCCGGCAAACATCAACAGGGTTTCGGTTTCCAGATGCATGTCGTGATGCAGCAGCAACTCGCGCAGTTTTTCGCCCAATGGCGTGCCGCCCGGTTCGCGGGTGATCACGTGTTCGATGGCGCGTTCGCGCAGCCAGTCCTGCAGCCAGCCCAGATGCGTGCTTTTGCCGGCGCCGTCGATGCCTTCCAGGGTGATGAATTTGCCAAACATTAGCGGCCCCGCTGGTATTGGTTGACGGCGCGGTTGTGCTCCGTCAGCGTGGATGAGAAATGCGAGCTGCCATCGCCCCTGGCAACAAAATACAGCGCATTGCTGTTGGCCGGGTTCAGCGCCGAATGCAGCGATTTCAGCCCCGGCAGCGCAATCGGCGAGGGCGGCAGGCCGCCGCGGGTGTAGGTGTTGTAGGGGGTGTCGGTCAACAGGTCGATCTTGCGCAGATTGCCGTCAAACTTTTCGCCCAGGCAGTTAATCACGGTGGGATCAGTCTGCAGGCGCTTGCCTTTTTTCAGGCGGTTGTCGAATACCGCCGCCACCAGATTGCGATCCGCATCGCGGCCGGTTTCTTTTTCCACAATCGACGCCATGATGAGCGCCTCGTAAGGATTGCGGTAGGGCAGGCCAGGCGCACGTTCTGCCCATGCGGCCTGCAGGTGTTTCTGCATGGTTTGGTGGGCACGCTTGAGAATCTGCAGATCGCTGCTGCCAAGCGCGGCAAAATAGGTATCGGGGAAAAACAGGCCTTCGGCGTGGGCGTAGTTGAGGCCG
>JAUPTR010000304.1 GCA_030917985.1 Pseudomonadota bacterium
GCGCCCTTCAACAGCCAGGCCACAACAGCTAGCAGCCTGTCGGGTGCATCCAACTACGGCTTTCAGGCTGAATCGACGCTACCCGAAATCAACCGCACGCCAATGACCCGATTTACCTCCCTGCTTTTCCAGCAGGCGAATCTGGCTGATTGTCATACCACGGTCGACAGCCTTGCACATATCGTAAATAGTCAGCAGCGCCACCGAGGCTGCCGTTAATGCCTCCATCTCAACACCGGTTCGCCCCACTGTTTCGGCCGTCACACGGCAATCAATTGCTGTGGCTGGCTGATTGATGCTGAACTCAACCGCCACCCGCGTAAGCGGAACAGGGTGGCACAGAGGAATGAGATCGCCGGTACGTTTCGACGCTTGAATCGCTGCAATCCGTGCAATACCCAACACATCCCCCTTCTTGGCATCACCGGCGACAATTTTATGCAGCGTATCAGGCAACATGCTGATCCGGCCCGCCGCAACCGCCACCCGATGTGTTTCCGTCTTGGCCGCGACATCGACCATATGCGCCTGGCCGCTGGCATCAAAATGTGTAAAATCCTGTGACATATTGCATATTCTTTCGTGCATGGCGGAATCGTGCCGCCAAAGCCGCTATCATACCATCCATGCGCCGCCTCACTCTTTGCACACTCCTTGCCAGCCTGTTGCTCAGCCCAAGCCAGGCAGAGCAGCTGCCGGAACTGGGTGACCCTTCGGCAGCCACCATCAACACCCAGCAAGAACAGGAAATCGGCGAAACGGTGATGCAGCAGATCAGGGCCAGTGGTGAAATGGTCGAAGACCCTGATCTCAACGACTACCTGATGCATCTGGGCTATCGGCTGGCGTCCAACAGCCCGGAGCCGGGGCGCTATTTCCAGTTTTTTGCCCTCAAGGATCGTTCAATCAATGCCTTTGCATTGCCGGGCGGATTTATCGGCATTCACACCGGGCTATTTCTCAGCTCCCAATCAGAATCAGAACTGGCATCGGTTGTCGGCCACGAAATATCTCACGTCACACAAAAACACATGGCGCGCCGCTTTGAAGCGGAAAGCCGCATGAGCATTCCCATGCTGGCTGCAACCGTACTGGCGATTCTGGCGGCCCGCAGCAATTCACAAGTTGGTGCAGCTGCTGTCACCTCGGCTCAGGCGGCGGGCTCACAACTGTCGCTGAACTACTCGCGCGACAATGAACGTGAAGCCGACCGGATTGGCATGCAAACACTGAATCAGGCCGGATTCGATCCACGCGGCATGCCGCGCTTTTTCGAACGGCTGCAGAAATCGTCGCAATTGATGGATAACGGTGCCTTTGCCTATCTGCGTACTCACCCGCTGACGCAGGAGCGTATCGCCGACACCCAGAGTCGTGCCGAACAGTTGCCCTACAGGCAGGTTGGCGACAGCATGGAGTTCCTGCTGTTGCGCGAGCGGATCCGCCTGTTGCACGAAGGCGGGCCGAAAGCCATCGAGTATTACCAGTCGATGCTGAAACAGGGCAAATTCAGCAGCGAGCCGGCCTATCGCTATGGTTACACACTGGCACTGCTGGCCAACAAGGACTTCGCCAAGGCCGAACAGGAACTGGCCAAGCTGCGGCAGCAGGTCTCGCACGCCTATGTCGAATTGCTGGCGGCGCAACTGGCGCTGGCACAGGGGCAAAACAAGAAGGCGCTGGAGACCTATGCCACAGCATTGCAGCGTTATCCGGATAGCCCCGGCCTGACTTTAGGCCAGATCGAAACAATGTTGCAGCTCAAGGAGGCGAAGGCTGCGCTGAATGTCATCGGTGAGCAAAAAAGCCTGCACGGCGGATCAGCCAGGCTCTTCCGGATGGAAGCCGAAGCCCACGCCTTGCTGGGTAACAGTGCACGCCAGCATCAGGCACTGGCCGAATATTTTGCACGCGAAGGCAACCCGCGGGAGGCGCTGACGCAAATACACATCGCCTTGAAAGCCGCCGGGGGTGACTTTTACCTGCAATCCTCACTGGAAGCCCGTCAGCGCGAGCTACGCGCAATTGCCATGGAAAAATACAAGCAGGCACCTGCGCAGTGAGTCTGATCAATCATCCCCTCAGCCTTATCTTGATCCAACGGAAAGTTTAGCCGATGACGACCACCGCCAAATTATTTGTTGCTGCTATCGCACTCGGTGGTTTCGTGGCTTATCAGCAATATACTCAAGAGCAGCCTGATACCCAGCCGGCACGCTTCAAAACCCAGCCAGTGGATCGTGGCGATATCCAGCGGGTCATCAGTGCCAACGGCACGCTCAATCCAACGATTCAAGTGAGCGTCGGTACGCAGGTGTCCGGCACGGTCAAGCTGTTGCACGTAGACTTCAATTCACGCGTCAAAGCCGGACAAGTGCTGGCGGAGCTGGATCCATCGCTACTGGAAGCGGCGGCAGCACAAAGCCGCGCCAACCTGGCATCGGCACAGGCCCAGTTTGCGGTGGCGCAATCAAAATTCACCCGCAGCAAGCAGCTGTTTCAGCAGGGCTTCATCTCCCAGGCAGAACTGGATGCAGACCGGCAGCAGCTGGACGTTACCACTGCGCTGGTAAAAACCACGCAGGCAAAGGTACGGGCGGATGAAGTGAACCTGCGCTACAGCATTATTCGCTCGCCAATCGATGGAGTGGTAGTGGCACGCAATGTCGATGTCGGCCAGACCGTTGCCGCCAGCTTCCAGACACCCACGCTGTTTCTGATTGCCAAGGATCTGCGGCAGATGCAGATTGACACCAATATTGCCGAAGCCGATATCGGTGCCATCCGGGTTGGCCTGCCGGTGAAATTCACCGTCGATGCATTTGCCGATCGCGAATTCAGGGGAGCGGTAAGGCAAATCCGCATCAACCCGAGCGTGCAGCAGAATGTGGTCAGTTACAACGTGGTGGTTGGCTTTGACAACGATTCCGGCGTACTGCTGCCAGGCATGACCGGGCACGTAAAAATCCTCGCCGAGAAGAAAATCAACGTTATCCGCGTGCCAAATGCCGCGCTGCGTTTCAAGCCGCAGGATGCTGACGATGCCCAAAAACAGCGCAAGGGCGGCAATAACGTCTACCGTCTGGAAAACGGCGCACCACAGCCCGTGCGGGTGAAAACCGGCATTACCGACAATTTCCATACCGAAGTCATCTCGGGCGAGCTCAAGCCCGGTGAAGCGCTGATTGTCCGCGAAAACAATGGCAACAATGCCAAAAGCAGCAATTTCAAACTGCGCATGTTCTGACATGACTGCCGCCTCACCCCTGATCCAGCTTGAATCCATCTGCCAGTTTTAC
>JAUPTR010000305.1 GCA_030917985.1 Pseudomonadota bacterium
TCCACCGCAGATTTTCAGTCCACGCATCAATGCTGCCGGAGGCCATATGGCTGATATCGACTATCTACAGGGCCTGCAACGACACATGACGTGTTATGCCGGGCAGCGCTGGTTGGCACAGCCACTGGTGGCCGGTATTGAGCGCGCCGGCACACCGCAGGCGTGTTATTCGCCGCTGGACGCCGGACTGTTGCTGGGGCAGGTGGTGGAGGCCGGAGTGGATGATGTTGCTGCCGCTTATGTCGCAGCCCAGTCTGCCCAGCCCGACTGGGCTGCGTTGCCGGCATCGCAGCGCGCACAGCGCCTGCTGCAGCTGGCTGATCTGTTGCAGCAACAGCAGGCAGAGCTGTTGGCCTTGCTGCTGCTGGAGGGTGGCAAAGCGTTGCCGGATGCCGTGGCCGAGCTGCGCGAAGCCATCGACTATTGTCGCTGGTATGCGCAGCAGGCCTGCCGCCAGTTTGCCGAGCCGCAGGCACTGGAAGGTGTGGTCGGTGAGTCGAACCTGTTGTATTGGCGTGGTCGCGGGGTGTTGGTCTGCATCAGCCCATGGAATTTCCCGCTGGCGATTTTTGTCGGCCAGATGACTGCCGCGCTGGTGGCCGGCAACGCCGTGCTGGCCAAGCCATCACGCGCTACCTGCCTGATTGCCGCGCGGGTGGTGGAGCTGGCGCATCAGGCCGGCATTCCGCCCGATGTGTTGCACTTGTTGCCCGGCAGTGGTGCGGGCCTGAGCGATGCCTTGTTGCAGCATCCAGCGCTGGCGGGTGTGGTGTTTACCGGCTCGGCCGAAGTGGCAAAACACATCCAGCGGCAACTGGCGGCGCGGGACGGCGCGATTGTGCCGCTGATTGCCGAAACCAGCGGCCTGAACGCGATGATTGCCGACAGTTCGGCGCACCTGGAGCAACTGGTGCAGGACGCGTTGACCTCGGCATTCAACAGCGCCGGTCAGCGCTGTTCGGCATTGCGGGTATTGTGCCTGCAGGATGAGATTGCCGATCAGGTGATCGAGATGCTGCGTGCGGCGCTGATGACCTGGCAGGTGGGCGATGTGCGCGATATCGCCAATGACATCGGCCCGCTGATTTCGGCATCCGCGCTGCAGCAGTTAAGCGGCTATGCCGCTGAGCTGCGTGGCACATGGCGGGCGCAATTGCCGTTGCCCGACGATTTGCCGCCGGGGCATTATTTCGCACCGCGCATCATCGAAATCAGTCGCGACGACTGGCCCAGACAAGAGGCATTCGGCCCGATTCTGCAGATTGTGCGCTGGCCGCAGGGCAGCTTGAGTGAGTTGCTGGATTTCATCAACCAAACCGGCTACGGCCTGACACTGGCGCTGCACAGCCGCTTGCCATCGCATGTGGCATTGCTGCAGCAAAAGGCACGGGCCGGCAATCTCTACGTCAACCGCAACCAGATCGGCGCCGTCGTCGGCAGCCAGCCGTTTGGTGGCGAAGGACGCTCCGGCACCGGCCCGAAGGCCGGTGGGCCGCATTATCTGCAGCGTTTTGCCGTAGAGCGGGTGATCTCGATCAACACCGCTGCCATCGGCGGCACGCCGGAGCTGTTCAAGGACGCTTAAGGAAGCGCTGATTTATTGCCTGCGCGGGCGAATTGCTACGTACCACAGGCAGGCAATTCGCTAAGCAAGCTGTGCTTGCCAAGCTCGGTTGCACTCGCGCGGTGCTCGAAAGCTCGCCTATCTTCATGATATGTCTCGCTTTGACCAGCCACTTGGCGGCTTGCCGCCTAGTGGAATGGCCATGCAGCGCTCTGCGCGCCGGGCTCCTTGCACTTCATCCCGCTCGCCGAATAAATCAGCGCTTCCTTAGGCATCATGGGCGTGAGCCCATGATTGTTCTTGTGGACTTCAATGAGTGGCCGATGGGCATTGGCTTTTGCTTGAAATGTCCGAAGAACTTGCATGTAACGGTTGATCCCTAAATCGTCAGTGGATTGATACAGCAAGTGTGCTGCAATTTACAGCAATAAAGAGCCCCCTCGAAAGGGGGGCTCTTTATTTCAGGTGGCTTTTGCGCGAACCAGTTTGATTTGAAGCTCGCAGCCAACGGCTTGTGCGTAGCGCTTCAATGTGGCGAGCGAGGGGGCATGCTTGCCCGCAGCTTCGAGCCTGGACACAGCACTTTTGGTTGTTCCCATCCGCTCGGCGACGGCATCTTGGGTCAGGCCTGCGCGAGCGCGGGCTTTGAGCAACTGGTTGACGAGTTGGTATTCGAGTTCCAGTGCTTCATATGCCTCGTTGAAGCCTTTGCGCTCACGAGCCTTGGCCAGAAATTGGTCATGGTTGTGGCGAACAGGCGTGTACTTCAGTTCAGCCATGTTGCAACTCCTTTAAGCGTTTACGGGCGAGCTTCAATTCTTTGTCTGGTGTTTGCTGAGTTTTCTTGATGAAAGCATGCAGGACGACGACACGCTTGCCAACCAAGAAGCAATAAAAGGCACGACCGATTCCTGATTTGCCTTTGGGGCGTAGCTCAAACAAGCCATCGCCGAAGGCGCGCGAGTGTGGCAGCCGAAGGCTTGGGCCATGCTCGATTAGCAATTCAGCGAGGCGAGCGTAGTCCGCAAGGACATCGACAGGCCAAGACTCAATTTCCGCCAGGACACGTTCGTGAAAATATTCGATTTCAAACGCCATGGCGAAATGTTAGCAAATTTGCTAACATTTTTCAATCGCGCATACCATTCTGGCGTGTGAGCAGTCGGCTGTTCTCGGGGAGCCTAACGTAGAAGTCACCGGCGCTGCGCGGCTTTATCGCGCCGCGTCCCTTGGAGCGCAGTGTTAGGCCGGCTTGGCAGCTTGGGCGACAGCAGCATCAGGTGTTTCAGCCTGCACGGTTGTAAGTTGCTCGTAGCCACGCTTGGAAAGGTTTTCTTCTCTCCATTTGTTGCCCTTGAAGGCAGGGACAAGCCAGAGTGTGAAATACCCAGCGGCAAGAATCAGATATACGAGTGCTTGTGCTCCACCCTCACCTGACTGGTCTGTTACTTTCTCAATAAGCGAAAGCACGATATAGGCCACAAAGCACGCACCAGCCAAGCCCCACAGTTTTTTCACCAGCATCCAAATAATTCCAAAGAAAAATGCTGGCCAGGAAAAGCCAACCTTGACAGCCTCAATGCCATGAGTCGGATGCTTGTAGACGTTGAATGTTTTCATGAAATCCCCTTCGGTAAAAAAAGTGCGGCCTAACGTAAAGCTCACCGGCTGCCGAAGGCAGTCCGGTGAAGCGCGATGTTAGACCCGACCATTTGGCCGGGCCACGGGCAGTGGCAGAGCACGGAACCACACGCCCACTGGACGCA
>JAUPTR010000040.1 GCA_030917985.1 Pseudomonadota bacterium
CCGCTCGCCGAATAAATCAGCGCTTCCCTAAAGCAGGCACCACCGTTTTTTGCCTGGAGGTGACACATGAAAACCGATCTCGATCTTCACACTCAGCTGATGCTCGCGCAGTCGCTACTGGCAGCGCAACAGCAGGCTGTGACCAAGTCGCTGCTGCTGCAGCAGAAAAGCAGCCAGCAGTTGTGCGCTTTCTGGATGGCCGAAGCCGAACATGCCAGCCATCTGGGCACTCCGCAGCAGTTGCTCAAGTTCCAGCTACTCGCCAACCGCCAGTGGCTGGGCTTGATGAAATCACAGGGTGAGGCCTACAGCCATCTGGCAACCGAAACCATTGCCGGGATGGCGGCGCAATGGCGGCAGTTGTTGCACTGATTGTTCCCTGCCGGCGTGCATCAGTCTTTGCCGGCCAGCCGTTGTGCCAGTTCCACCGCTGAACGCACACCCATTTTGGCGAAGACATTGGCGCGGTGTACTTCTACTGTGCGCATGGTGATGGCCAGCGCATCGGCGATGATTTTGTTCTGTTTTCCGGCCAGCACCAGTTCCATGACTTCCTTTTCGCGCGGTGAGAGTTTATCCAGCAGGGTTTGCAGCGCTTCGTGACTGCCGCGTGATGCGCTGTGGGCTGCGGCAATTGCCAGTGCATCGTCGATTTTCTGCAGCAGCCGGGTATCGGCGCAGGGTTTCTCCAGAAAATCGAATGCACCCTGTTTGACCGCCTGCACGGCCATTTCGATATCGCCATGGCCACTGAGAAAAACCACCACCAGCTCACTGTTGCTGGCGCGTAGCCGGTCGAACACCGCCAGTCCGCTGATGCCGTCCAAACGCACATCGAGAATCACGCAGCCTTGCCATTCGGGCTGGCAGGCGGCGAGAAAAGCCTCGCCCGATTCAAAGCTGCGCACGCTGTAACCCTTGGCCAGCAATAACAGGCCCAGTGCATCGCGCACGGCCGTGTCATCGTCAACCAGATAAACCGTATGCATTAACAGGGCTTTCATAAAGGCAGGCAGCAGCGAAAGCAGCTGCCGCCGTCGGGGTTGGGTTCAAACCAAAGCTGGCCGTGATGGTTTTCGATAATCGAGCGGCAGATGGCCAGCCCCATGCCCATGCCTTGTGGCTTGGTGGAATAAAACGCCTCGAACAGGCGCGCTTCGTCTGCCGCGGCCACACCTTTGCCATTGTCGCAAACACACAGCTGCAGCTGGTTCTCCACTACTTCGGCGCTGATGCGGATCTGGCGCTTTTCCATGCCGGCGCAGGCATCCAGTGCGTTGTTGATCAGGTTCAGCAGCACTTGCTGCAGCAATATGCGGTCGGCCTGCAGCATCGGCAGCGCAGCAGGCAACTCCACACTCAATTTCACCTTGCGCTGCCTGGCTTCGGGGGCAATCAGGCTGATTGCATCGTGAATCATGCGGCTGATGTCGGTGGTTTCCGGTTCCATTTCGCGCCGGCCGACAAACTCGCGGATGCGTTTGACAATACGTGCCGCCCGTTGCGCCTGCTCGGCAATCTTGTCCAGCGTGCTGTGCAGCAATGCCTGCTGTTGTGGCTGCTGTGCCAGTTCGCGTGCTGCACTGGCATAGCTGGAGAGCGCCATCAACGGCTGATTCAGCTCGTGAGCCAGGGTCGAGGCCATTTCGCCCATGGTTACCAGCTTGGCGGTCTGCTGCAGCACCTGCTCTTGCTTGTGCGTCAGTGCTTCCACCCGTCGTTGTTCGCTGACATCCACCACCGAGCTCATCCAGCCACGCTGCACGCCACTGGCGTCGATCAACGGTGCGGTGTAGACCATGGTTTGCACCAGGTGCCCGTCACGATGGCGCACCGTGGTGGGTTGGCCATGCAGGGGCGCATTGCCGGCCAGCACCTGCTGAAACAGCTGTTCGTGGGTGGCGATATCGGCCGGATCCCAATACGGGTGGGGCGGCATCGAGCCGATCAGCTCGGCGGCACTGTAGCCCACCATGCGGCAGAAAGCCGGGTTGACGTAGATGATACGCCCCTCAAGGTTGCGTGCGCGCATGCCCACCGCCAGCGAATCTTCCATCGCCTGACGGAAGGCGTGCTCTTGCTGCAGCGCCGCCTCGGCCTGCAGCTTTTGCTGCAGGTTCAGCCGCAGGCGCCACCAGCTGTATAAAAGGATAATCGCCAGGCAGATCACTGCGGCCACCAGCAGGTTGCGCGTCAGGCTCGATTGCACCTGATAGGCGGTTACCTGCAGATTGATGCCATGCCCCGGTGGCTCCAGTGCCAGCTGATAGCTCAGTTGCGCCGCTCCCGCCTCAACCGAGGATTTGCTTGCCAGCACCTGCCCCTGCCAGTCTTGCAACACCAGCCGGTAGCGGTGTGCAAACCACCATGGCACTTGTTGCTCGATCAGCCGGGGCAGTGAAATCCAGGCCACAGCGGTGATGTTGGCCTGCTGCAGCAAGACGGCGATATGGTTTTCCCGCTGATATTTGAACGGTGCGCTAAAAACAGCATGGCGCGATGCCTGTGTCAGCCTGAACGCTGCGTCGAGCTCTGCGGGCACGCCTTGTTGCGGGCCAAAGCGCAATTGCCTGCCTTGCCACAGCTGGATGGCAACAATGCCGGCACTGTTGTTCTGCATGAATATGGCGTGCTGTTGCAGCCTTGCGAGCTGATCCGGTTGTTGTGGATGCAGCTGCAGCAAGGGGCGCAGCTGTTCTTCAACCTGGTTGAAATGAAAACGCAGATCCTGTTCCATCCACAACACATCGCTGATCAGCACTGCACGCTGCTCTTCGCGCTCTTCGCGGTGCGAATACCAGAGCAGGCTGGCCATGGCCAGCAGAAACAGCACCAGTGCAATCCGTGGCCATAACCACAGGCGCTGCGGGCTGCTGGAGCTGGAGGTGAGGGCGGGTGGCAACATGTCTTGTATGGTAGCCAATGTGGCGCAGCCGCGTGGACTTGTGGAAAACCACAATGCGTATTTCCGTCATTGAGGCTGGCCGGATCGCGGCGCACACTCGCAGCATACCCACACCCCCAAAAAAGGAGACAACCAAGAAACTGCGTACCCTGATGTTTGGCGCCCTGGCACTGGCGTTTTCCGGCATGGCACTGGCCGACCCGATTGTGATCAAGTTCAGCCACGTGGTGGCGCTGGATACGCCCAA
>JAUPTR010000306.1 GCA_030917985.1 Pseudomonadota bacterium
CCAGAATGCGTGGCCCGGCAGCGCCGGTTACTGCCGGCAGGTTGCCGGGCAGGCGTAATTCGAACTGGCGTGCGAGCCAGGCAAAGGCAGCGGCTTCTACCCAGTCGGGGTGAATGCCCAAGGTTGCTGTTGTATCGACATGACATGCCGGTAATTGTTGTTGCAGCGCGTGCATCAGGGCACTGTTTCGGGCTCCACCGCCACAGACGTAAATTTCGTCGCAGGCATCACAAAAACGCTGGATGGCCGCTGAGATGCTGTGGCAGGTAAAGGCCAGCAAGGTTGCCTGGATGTCCACGGCAGCCATTTCCGGCGACAGGTGTTGCTGCAGCCAATCCAGATGAAACAGGTCGCGCCCCGTGCTTTTTGGCGGGGCTTGATCAAAATAGGCGTTATTGAGGAGTGATGCGAGGAGTGCGGGCAAGACCTTGCCGCTTGCTGCCCACTGGCCATCCCGATCCATCGCTTGCTGCTGATGATGGCGAATCCAGGCGTCCAGCAACAGGTTTCCGGGGCCGGTATCAAAGCCCAGCACACTGCCATGGGGTGGCAGGTAGCTGATATTGGCAATGCCGCCGATATTGAGAATGACACGATGTTTGGCCGGGTGGCCGAACAGCGCCGCGTGGAACGCCGGAACCAGTGGCGCCCCTTGCCCGCCTGCGGCCAGATCGCGCGAACGAAAGTCGCCAATCACATCAATGCCGCTGAGTTCGGCCAGCAGGCTGTTGTTCGATAGTTGCAGGGTGTAGCCTGCTTCCGGGCAATGGCGCACGGTTTGGCCATGGTTGCCGATTGCGCGTATCTGTCGGGATGTATGCCCGCTTTGTTGCAGCAAGCCTGAAACTGTTTCGGCGTAAAGCTCTGCCAGTTGCCCTGCAACACGTTGTGATGTATCAAGCTCGCCGCTTTGTGCGTGGTGCAGCAGCAGCAGCGTGTCCACCAGCTGTGTCGGGTATGGTTGGTAATGAGTGGCAAGCAGTTGTGCCTGCGCACCTGAAAAATCCATCAGTACAGCATCGATTCCATCCAGACTGGTGCCGGACATCAACCCGATATAAAGCTCGCTGGTGCTGGTATGGCTCATGTTGGTGCTTCTGGATAAAAGCGCATTATCGTGCAAGCGCCATTGCAGTCCAAGTGCGGGTCAGTGATAAAAAAAGCGCAAATCAACGATTTGCGCTTTCGGGTAAGCCAGAGTCTGGATTGTATCAATCAAAACGCGCCAGATTGGTGTTTCGCAGCAGGTTCAGGCGATGCATCATGTCGTTCGAAACACTACGGAACGCTGCCATATTGCGCGAGTCCAGCGGAACATTGTTGGGCAGGGCTACCTTGAGAGGGTCCTGCTGCACATTGTCGACCTTGAATTCATAATGCAGATGCGGGCCGGTTGCCCATCCGGTCATGCCAACGTAGCCAATCACGTCCCCCTGAGCGATGCGGGAACCTTTGCGCACACCACTGGCAAAACCTGACATGTGGCCGTACAGGGTGCTGTATTTGCCTTGGTGGCGAATGGTGACAACGTTGCCATAACCGTTCTGCTTGCCGACAAACTCGACAATACCGTCTGCTGTGGCCCTGATTTTGGTGCCGATCGGCGCTGCGTAATCAACCCCTTTGTGGGCGCGCCACTGTTGCAGCACAGGATGGAAACGGGCCACGGTGAAGCCAGAGCTGATGCGGGAAAACTCCAGTGGCGAGCGCAGGAACGCCTGCTTCAGGCTTTTGCCGTCGGCCGTATAATATCCGCCTTTACCTTGCTGCGCGGCAAAATAAACGGCGCGATAAGTCTTGCCCTCATTGATGAATTCTGCCGCCAGAATTTTGCCGGTGCGCAGAGGTTCTCCGGGTGCATTCAGCTGCTCGTAGACAACGGTGAATTTGTCTCCGCGCTGTAAGTCTCTGTGAAAATCAATCTGTGAGCCAAAAATCTCGATCAGCTGAACTGCAACGCTGTCAGGCAAATCAGCCTTGTCGGTGGCGGCGAACAGCGAACTCTGTATCACGCCCGATTTCATCACTGGCCGGGCATGAATTGCGACCGCCTGACGCGTCAGCTGCAACTGTTCGCCTTTACGCTCGACAATGACCTCGTCGCCGTTGCTGTCGTTGAAACGCAGGTTGATCAGCTTCCCCGAATCTGAAGTGAGGGCTGCAATGGATTGTCCGGCTTTCAATTGCAGCAATGATCTTGCTGCATCACCTTGCAGCAGGAACTGTTCTGCCATGGCGTCGCGAATCTGCAGTCTTGTCAGCAGTCGCGCAATGCTGTCCCCTCGCTGCAAACGTTCGCTGCGCCAGAATACGCCGTTGTCGCTGGAGGTATTGACCGGAGCCACTGCCACTTCTTCAACAATGGTCTGTTGAGGGGTGGTGTCCAATGTGGATTGTGGCGCTGTCGCAATGGCTGCAACGATCCCCAGCATCGGGATTGTCGAGCCGGCAACTAGCCAGCGCATCTTGGCAGAAGTGCCGGCAGGTGCCGTTTTTTCCGGTAAAATCGAGTTCTTTTTGTCTTGCATTGAGTATTTATAAGACATGTAATGGTCTGCAGGTTAGCAGAATTCTATCTGCATGCAAAGAAAAATGGCCTGATGGGCCAGATACTTACATTATTTGTCTGTCATTGCAGGCGTCGATTTTGTATTTGTTTTGATGTTTTTGCGTTGATTCAAATCATTTGAATATTTGAAGGATAAATATGGTTGCGGATGTTGCTGCTGCGCTGGAGCAGATCAAGCGAGGGTGTGAGGAACTATTGATCGAAGCCGAGCTGGTTGAGAAGCTCAAGAGCCGTCGCCCGTTACGCATCAAGGCTGGGTTTGACCCGACAGCGCCGGATTTGCATCTTGGTCATACCGTGTTGTTGAACAAGTTGCGCCAGTTTCAGGAGCTCGGCCATCAGGTGATTTTCCTGATTGGTGATTTTACCGGTCTGATTGGTGATCCCACCGGAAAAAATGCCACGCGCCCACCGCTTACCAAAGAGCAGGTGGCCGCCAACGCCAATACCTATGCCGAGCAGGTGTTCAAGATTCTCAAGCCGGAACAGACCGAAGTGCGCTTCAACTCAGAGTGGATGGAGAGGCTCGGAGCTGCTGGCATGCTGAAGCTTGCTGCCAGCCACACAGTGGCACGGATGCTGGAGCGTGATGATTTTTCCAAGCGTTTCAAGGGTAATCAGCCAATTGCCATTCATGAATTTCTCTATCCGCTGATGCAGGGTTATGACTCGGTGGAGTTGAAAGCCGACGTAGAGCTTGGCGGGACTGACCAGAAATTCAATCTGCTGATGGGGCGGGAGTTGCAGAAGCAGAACGGCATGCCACCGCAGGTGGTATTGATGATGCCGTTACTGGAGGGGCTGGACGGCGTGAACAAGATGTCCAAATCCCTAGGGAATTATGTGGGCATCAATGAGCCTGCCAACGAAATTTTTGGCAAGGTGATGTCT
>JAUPTR010000307.1 GCA_030917985.1 Pseudomonadota bacterium
AGATCCGAGATGCCCAATGCCGGCATATCGTCATTTTTCGCGCATTTCACTACATCATCGATACGAACGATGCCGTCATTGATAGAGAACTCGGAATGAAAACGCAGGTGGAGGAAGTCAGGGGTAGTCATGGGCGGTATTTTAACCACATGCCGCAGGCTCGGCTAATTTTGGCTGACTCTTGCGACCACACCCAAGCGGCTAATCCAGACATTCAGCGCCTGCTGGCCCCATGCTGCTCAATCCATAACAGCATGCCACCCAGCCGGGTACGCGCCAGCACGGTACCAAGCAACACACCCACGCCATTTGCCTGCATGTCGGCAGTGTCATAGCTGCGGTAACCCGTCATTCCCTGCACAAATTCCAGACAAACCCCAAGCAGCATCAACAAAATCATGCCGATCAACTGGCCTCGGAGATATTGCAGAAACAACATTGAAAACCAGTAACCCAGCAGGCTATAACCGGCAAGGTGCTGGATTTTGTCACCGGCAGAAACATCCAGCTGCGGTGGAGACGGCATCAGTGAAAAATAAACGACAAGCGCCACAAATAGTGCGCCAATCGAATACCAGAGCCGGTTCCAGATGTATACTTGGTTCATGGCCGAATATTAATCGATTCAAGCTGGAAATGACATGCAAACGCTCAAAGCCGTGCTGCTCGCAGCCCCCTGGATACTCAGCCAGATTGTCTCAGCCGATGGCCTGACTGCATCACGCATGAGCGAACGTGATGATATCCGGGCATTTATCCAGACAATGGTTGCCAAGCACGACATGGATCAACAGAAACTGGAAGATCTGTTTGATGCGACCAATCTGCGTTCCAGCATAATTGATGCACTCGACAGACCTGCGACATCACGGGCCTGGTATCAGTTTTCACCTGGTTTTCTGTCTGCGGCAAAGGTACGGTCTGGCGTGGCATTCTGGCGCGAACAGGAAAGCTGGCTGACCAAGGCAAAGCTTAAATTTGGCGTACCTGAAGAAATCATCGTCGCCATCATCGGCATCGAGTCAGCATATGGCAAGAATCTCGGCCGATTCCGGACGATGGATGCACTGACAACCATTGCCTTCGAGTATCCAAGGCGTTCCGATTACTTCCGACAGGAGCTGGAGCAATTTCTGCTACTGGCTCAAGAGGAGAACGTTGACCCGCTATCGCTATACAGCTCCTATGCAGGCGCAATGGGGTGGCCACAATTCATGCCCAGCAGTTTCCGGAACTATGCTGTGGATTTTGACGGTGATGGTGAACGCAATATCTGGCAAAACCCTGCCGACGTGATTGGTAGCGTGGCATATTACTTTGCCAAATTTGGCTGGCAAACAGGAGCGCCAATTGTTACGCCAGCCCAACCCGGAGATATCGACCTTGAGCCCTTGCTTGCCGAACGTTTTGAGCTCAAGCGCAGTCTGGATGAATGGCAGCAACTGGGCATCACCCGACTGGATCAGTCGATCAACGGCGATAATAAAGCCAGTCTTTTCCGACTGGAATCAGAACCGGGAAAATATTCCTACTGGTTCGGTCTGCAGAATTTTTACATCATCAGCCGCTACAACAAAAGCGTCCACTACTCAATGGCAGTCACACAACTGGCGGCCTTGATACGTGCGGAATATCTCAATCCAACGCCATCCCCCCAGGTCACACAAGCAGCCCCGAAGAAACTCAAAGCAAGGCGATAATCACCTGCAGGGCATTTGCGATCGTCGCGAATCTGGCGCGACAATAGCAGCGACTTGCCGATTCCCAGGATAAATGACAAGTCTGTTACAACGAGAAAACAGACAGAGGCTGCCGTTTCTCTTGCCAGCGCAAGAGACGCAGCCTCAACTGCGGCAGGCGCCTCGCTCTTTGCTATCCATGACCCAATAGCGCCCCTGAAAAAGCCACACTAATCCGTTGATTCGGAAGAAACATCCCCAACATCTTTGGGTTCTGAGCTCTGTGCGTGCAAACTTAGCAACGGCGAAGCGAGAGTCCCCGAGACAAACAAGGGAGCAGACAAGGGATTGACAGCACTCTTCAAGCTGACCTGAAGATTACCACTCCAGTTTCCCTCCTTACCCAGCGCCAGCCCGCCATTGGCATTGAGCAATCCTGAACGCAGGGCAACGGAAGAAAAACGATATCTGCCATCCTTGGCATCAAGTGATGCAAGCAACTCATCGAACCGGGTTTTACCTCCACGCAAGCCACTACCTCCGGGGCTGTTATAACGAATGGCGGTAATGAAATCAAAATTGTTAACACTTCCGTCAAGCACCCTGACCCTGGCCTGCAACTGTGGTTTTTGCGCCAACTCATCAAGGCTTTGCCCGCCGGCCAACAATGCAACATCTGCAGACATACGTCCGGACACATTGGTCGCAGGGCTCAGCGCAGCAGTCAACGCATCTGCCTGAATGTTGCTCAAACGCCCCTTGGCCAGCAACCGCCACCGCCCATCAAAAAACAAACGACCCGTGCCAGTCAGGGTTCCGCCATAAAGCACTCCCCGGATGTCATTTATATCCACTTCACTGGCATTGCCGATGCCATTGATTGTCAGCGAACTGAAGCGCAGGCCCTCGGCATGTGGCAAGGACCACCCTTGGGCATCAAAACCAAAGCGGTATTTATCTTCATATGGCTCCACCGTAAAAGTGGCCGGCGTTGCATCAGCCGTGACGAGCAACTTGCCAAACTCTCCTTTTTCACCGATCACCAGTTCTGCATTAAATGGCCCGACAGGCCCATGCGGCAGAGCCACACTCACCCGGCTGATCAGTAGCTTCTGCACCCGATAATTCGGATCGCCAGCTGCTGAAGTCAACATGTCTCGTGCGCTTAGAAAAAAAGCCGGCGCAACCCGCACGTCTTCCAGTGTCATGCGCTTGATGACTCGCCTACCAAAGAGCCAGGATGGATAATTGGGCTGAATGGAAATCTGCTTGACCTCCGCCACCTGCCCCACGCCGATATGAACATCATTCAATACCAATGCCGGCATGGGCAAATATCGAACACTGACTTCACCAACTTTTACCGGTTGCTGTAATTTGGCAGAAACAACTCGCTCAATCTGAGGGGTATAGAGGTTCAAAGGATAAAGCAGCGGAAAAACCATCAGGATAACAAGCAGTAATACAACCAGCCCCAAAGCTACTTTTAGAATCTTCATGCAAGAATTATCCGAATTTGTTATCTGGGTATTGACCAGCGCAAGAGAACTAATTAGTATACGCACCTTCTTTGATCCCTGATAGCTCAGTCGGTAGAGCGACGGACTGTTAATCCGCAGGTCCCTAGATCGGAAGAGCAC
>JAUPTR010000041.1 GCA_030917985.1 Pseudomonadota bacterium
GCTCTTCCGATCTAACAACGCCAATCAGCTGACGGCGGCGATCACCTCGCGGTTTCTGGAAAACGCCACCGGCCGCGAGCGGCTGCGTTTCTCGCTGGGGCAGCGTTATTATTTTGCCGATCAGAAAGTCACGCTCAACAACCCCGTGCGCAAATCCAATTCTTCCGATCTGCTGCTGGGCCTGGGTGGGCAGCTGGCCGACAGTGTCAGCGCGGAAGGCAACTGGCAATACAACCAGAGCGATGAGGCCAGCGAGCGCTTTAACGTGGATCTGCGTTACCGGCCGTCACTGGGCAAGGCGTTTAATGTGTCTTACCGTTTTGAGCGGCAGATGTATCGCCAGGTGGATGTCTCTGCGCAGTGGCCGGTGTGGCGTAACTGGTGGGGTGTGGGGCGCATGGCGTATTCGCTCAACGACAGCAAGACTTTGGAGGCGCTGGCCGGGCTTGAATATAATGCCGGGTGCTGGATGGTGCGTGTTGGCGGCCAGCGCTTTGTCACCGATGTCGACAAAATGTCGTCCGGATACCTGATTCAGCTGGAACTCACCGATATTGCCCGGGTGGGCACCAATGCGCTGGAGGTGTTGTCTCGCTCCATTCCCGGCTACGGCAAGATTACTGTCGATCGACCAGTACGCGGCAGCGAGATTTATCGTTGATGCCGCGTTGGCCGGATCATTCTTTCAAGGGTTGTTATGCGATTTTCCCGTATCACTGCGTTGCTGATGTCCGCCGGCCTGCTGCTGGCGTCTCCGCTGTATGCCGCACCACAGTCGGCAGACCGGATTGTTGCCGTGGTCAATCGGCAGGCGATTACTGCCAACGAGCTGAACGATCGCATCAAAACGGTGATGCGCAATCTGCAGGCGCAAAACGTACCGTTGCCGCCGGCCAATATCCTGCGGCAACAGGTGCTGGAGCGCTTGGTGAGCGAGGCGGTACAGCTGCAGTTGGCGCAGGAAACCGGGATTCGTATCGACGACAATCAGCTGGATCGCTCGATGGAGCGCATTGCACAGCAGAACAATATGTCGCTGGCGCAGTTTCGCGGCACCCTCGAAAAGGACGGCATGGACTTCCGCAAGTTTCGCGAAGATATCCGCACCGAAATCGCCCTGTCGCGCCTGCGTGAGCGCGAAGTCGACAGCCGGGTGATTGTCAGCGATGCCGAGGTCGACAATCTGTTGCAGCTGCAAAAGTCCAAATCCTTATCCGAGGTGGAGCTGAATATCTCTCACGTGCTGGTGCAGGTGCCGGAAAACGCCTCTCCCACGCAGCTGCAAGAGCGCCGTGCGCGTGCCGAGCAGGCACTGGCCGAGCTGACGCGTGGCGCCAGGTTTGCCCAGGTGGCCGCTTCCTATTCTGACGCGCAGGACGCATTGCAGGGGGGCTCGCTTGGCTGGCGCCCCAGCGGCCGGATTCCGGCGCTGTTTCTGGAGCAGCTGGCGCCCTTGCAGCCAGGCCAGCACACCGGGGTGATTCGCAGTGCCAACGGTTTTCATATCATCCAGTTGAACGAAAAACGTGCCAGGAACGAACAGATCATCGTGCAGCAAACCCATGCCCGGCACATCCTGATCCGCACCAACGAAGCCGTGTCGTCGCAGGATGCTTACGCCGCCATTCTGCGCTTGCGCGAGCGCATCGTTAACGGCGGCAATTTCGAAGAGGTGGCGCGTATCCATTCCGAAGACGGCAGTGCGCCACGCGGCGGCGATCTCGGCTGGCTCGGGCCGGGTGATACCGTGCCGGAATTCGAAAAGGTGATGGATGGCCTGAAAGTGGGTGATTTGTCCGAACCGGTGAAATCGCCGTTTGGCTGGCACCTGATCCGCGTTGAAGAACGCCGCAGTGCCGATGTCAGCGCCGAGCGCGAGAAATTGCAGGTGCGGCAGTCGATCCGCGCGCGCAAGGCAGACGAAAACTTTGATGACTGGCTGCGCCAGCAGCGCGACAAAGCCTACGTTGAAATCCGGGCCGAAGAGCCATGAGCCAGCGCCCGACGCTCTGCATCACCGCCGGCGAGCCGGCCGGCATTGGCCCCGACTTGTGCCTGATGCTGGCAGCACGCCAGTTTGACGCCAATCTGGTGGTGATTGCCGACCGTGACCTGCTGGCGCAGCGTGCGCTGCAATTGAATCTGCCGCTGCAAATGGTTGAATACGGCACCTCTGCCGCGTTTGCGCCGGGCTTCATCACCGTGTTGCATGTACCCTTGGCCGCGCCGGCACGTGCCGGGCAATTGAATGTTGCCAATGGCCACTACGTGCTGGCAACGCTGGAGCGCGCGACTGCCGGCTGCCTCTCGGGCGAGTTTGCGGCAATGGTGACTGCGCCGCTGCACAAGGGCGTGATCAACGATGCCGGTGTGCCGTTCAGCGGCCACACCGAATGGCTGGCAGAGCGCACCAATACCGATCTGGTGGTGATGATGCTGGTTGGTGGCGGCATGCGTGTAGCGCTGGCGACTACCCATCTGCCACTGCGCGAGGTGCCGGATGCGATCACCCGCGACGGCCTGATGCGCGTGATCCGCATTCTGCACAATGATCTGCAGCGCAAATTTGGCCTGCCGCAGCCGCGTATTCTGGTTGCCGGCCTCAATCCGCACGCCGGCGAGGGCGGCCACATGGGGCGTGAAGAAATCGACGTGATCGAGCCGGTGCTGAATCATCTGCGTGATCAGGGGCTGAACCTGATCGGCCCGCTGCCGGCCGATACGCTGTTCAACCCGGCGCAACTGCAGCGCGGCGATGCGGTGCTGGCGATGTATCACGATCAGGGCCTGCCGGTGTTGAAACACGCCAGCTTTGGTGCCGGCGTCAACGTTACCCTCGGCTTGCCGATTATCCGTACTTCGGTGGATCACGGCACTGCGCTGGATCTGGCCGGCACCGGCAATATCGATTCCGGCAGCCTTGACGCTGCCATCAATCTGGCCATCGAGCTGGCAGGAAAA
>JAUPTR010000308.1 GCA_030917985.1 Pseudomonadota bacterium
AACGAGACCGACGTATTGTTCATGCTTGGTGTGGGTAATGCACCGGCCAAGCAGTCGATGAACATTCCGCTACCTTTCCGCTGGAATGGCCAATGGAATGCAACCTCGATCTCCTTCCCGGTGATCCGCCCCGACAGCACACTGGTTTTACCCAACAGCCTGCAGCTGAATGGTGTCGGCAATGTGCCTCTCAGTTCGATCACCAGCATTGATGCCATGTCGCGCCGGGCCCTGAAGGACGATATGCCTGGCATTATCCTGCGCTCCACCATCCGTGCCGTTGCCAAGGGTGCGGCCACCAAGGAAATCAACGACCGTGCCGGTGCCGTGGCCGGGCTGATTGCCACCGTGGCATCGGTTGCATCCGAACGTGCAGACGAACGCATGTGGCGCTCGCTGCCATCGCAACTGGTGATTGGCCGGGCGATTCTGCCGCAGGGCAAATACACCCTGACCATAGCCACCCCCACAGGCCCGCAGAGCAGTGAATTGGTAATTGGCGGCAAACATGCGATTATTCCGCTACGCACCTCGGGTGGCGCGCTGTTCCTGACCCAGCCGATCGTACCGGAACCGGTCACCATCGTTGCCAGCGAGCAGGCCGCCCCGGCACCCGTCGCAGCACCGGCTCCAACCAAGGCTGCCAGCAAAAAAAAGAAAAAGTGATCGATTCACCATTCCTTCAACAGGCATGCAACAGGAGTAACACCACATGAAACTGATCCGACTGGCTCTGATCGCCGCAAGCGCAGCGCTGAGCATGTCCGCCAGCGCCGCCGGCATTGCCGACAAGCTGGAGCAACTGGGCGAAATGACCTACCTTAAAGTCAGCGAAATGCGCGTGGCCAAGCGGGACGGGCTGCTGGCGGTGCAGGTGGAAGTCAGCAACACCGATGCCAGCAATCAGCAGCTGTATTACCGATTCAAATGGCTGGATGAATCCGGCTTCAGCGTCTGGGGCGAAGAAGCCTGGAAACCGGTGCTGATTTACGGCAAACAGAAAAAAATGATCAACGAGGTAGCACCCACACCGCGAGCCAGCGATTTCCGCATGGAGGTGCAAAGCCCGAACAACTCGACCAATAACATTTCGTCGCCATCCAGCAATGGTGGCGGCAGCAACTGATTACCGATTCAAGATTCGGGACAGATCACTTTAACAGGAGCTTTACGATGTCGATGCGACACACACTCAAATTGACCACGGCAGCAGTCGCTGCACTGATTCTGGCCGGTTGTGCCAGCACCAACTCGCCCACCGTTGGTGGTGGCAATGTTTCTTACGGTGACTCCAAGGCAGTTGAAACCGTCAGCAATGAATTCGGCTCGACCGATCTGCAAATGATCGCTGAAACCATGGCACGTTCGCTGGCGCAACACCCGGTGATGCGTGAGCGTCCGTTCATCACCCTGTCCGAAGTGAAAAACAAGACCAGCGAATACATCGACACCCGCAACATCACCAACTCGATCAAAACCCAGCTGATGAAATCCGGTGCGCGTTTTGTGACCGACACCGCCACCATGGACACCCAGACCGACGAACTGATGCGCCAGAGCCAGTCGGGCATGTATTCCAAGGGTAAATCGGCCAAGGTTGGCAAGATGCAAGGCGCCAAATACCTGCTGACCGGCGAGATCACCTCGATCACCAAAAAGAACAAAGACGTGAAAGACGTGTTCTACAAATTCACGCTGATGCTGAAAAACGTCGAAGAAGGTATCGACGAATGGCAGGATGAAAAAGAAATCCGCAAAACCAGCAAACGCTGAACCCAGTCTTGATGCTACAGCCCCGGCCCCACCGGGGCTGATTTACATTTGAGGAGTGTCTCATGTTGAAACGTACCGCCGGCCTGCTCGCAGGCATGCTGTTAGCGGCAGCCGCCCAAGCCGCCGAGCCGAAAATTGCCGTCACCGATCTGACCTATGAAGAAAAAGTCAGTCAATACTTCCGCGTGGTGGCCGCCACCAGCAAATCGTCGGTCAAGGCCACCGAAAGCCATCGCGAACGCGAAAGCGACTACAGTTCGTCCGCCTCTGGCCGCAGCAGTATCAATGCCAAAAACGAGAGCAGTTATTTCGCTGCAGAAGGCACTTACACCTATATCGATCGCGGCGAACTGCGCAAATTCACCGCCGACATCAAGGGTGAAATGCTCAAATCCGGCGTTTATCGCGTCACGCAAGCCAAGCCTTACACCGCCAAGAACACCGAAAAAATCTACGACGTGATCGACCGCATCAAGAAAGGCATGTATCCGAATGCCGATTACGTATTGTTCGGCAGCGTCAGCAATCTGGAATGGCGCAATGAAGGCGGCATGGTGCAAGGCGCGGGCAAAGCCACCCACATATTGAGCCTGGAACTGGTGGCCGATTTCAGCCTGATCAACACCAAGACCTATGAAGTGAAGGCGGCCTTCAGCGCCATGGGTGAAGGCCAGGACGTAAAAATCCTCAGCGGCAGCAACGTGGCGGTGCCCAACCGCAGCAAGGTGATCATGGAAGTATCGAAAACACTGGGCGAAGACGTGGCGCGCCAGCTGCAGGAACAGTTCGACCCGAGCGTGAAACGCTCCTCATCCAGCCGTCGCAGCAGCCAGAGCAGCACTGAAGTGATCGAGCAAAAGAGCGAAGAAGTGATGATTCTGAAATAAACCTGAAACACCCGCTGCCGTGCCAGTGCTGGCAGCGGGATGCTGAAAACGGGAAAGACAATGAATCGCCACGCACTGGCCGCGATAATGGCCACCCTGCTTTGTAGTAGCCTGCACGCGCTCGATAGCCAGCATGCCGGCAGTTATGCCGTGATTCACCGCGCCGGCCGCCTGACCGATATGGTGATCCATGTTTCGCAACAAAACGGCCAATGGCGTCTGGAGCAGCGCAATATCGACGGCAGCTGGAAAGATGTCAGCTGCAGCCGCAATTGCCGCCTGCAGGATTCGACCGCAGCAGATATCGAAACCCTCATCAGTGAAGCGGAGCGCGAACACTCCCGCTTCGAATGCGTGCAAAACATGGCCTTTGCCTTTTGCAGCTATCAGTCACATCAAGACCCGCAACAAGCCGGGCAACTCATGTCGATGCGGCTGACACCAACGCCGACACTGGTAAGGCTGAAAAAACTCAGCAACGATCGTTATGGTGAATATTTCCCCGGCGATCCGCCGAACATGTTTGAAATCGCCCGGCATATCGCCAGCCAGGAAGGCATGACTGCTTTTATCGAGCGTTATTGGCATTACCAGCCGCAGAAGGCCTTTGCCTCTTCTCCGGATGGAGCCTGGGGCCACAGCGGCACAGCAATGAGCAGCCAGCAATACGCAATCGACAGCGCCATGCGTTTCTGCGAGCGATCCCGCCAGCAGGCGGGGCAGATCGCCCGCTGCCGCATTGTCAATCTCAACGGTGAGTGGCAACCACCCAGCAGGCGCAAGGCGCCCGGCAATCCGGTCAAGCCTGAATAATCGTCACCAGCCGCCACGGAGAACGAGTAGGCAGACAAAACAGGGCAAGGCTCCCGCTGCCGGCGCAAATCAGTCTGCCCCTGCAGGATATCAGCCTGCAAGCCAATCAGGACGCGGCCTGCAGCCTATACTGCAAGGCGCGCCAGTATTGGCCTGCAGGCCTGCTCCGCTTTATCCGCGCAACAGCACGCCCAACACCAGCAACAAGGGATACGGAAACGCCACCGTAGGCCGCAATGCCGAGTGTGCGTATTCCAGCAATAGCCCGAACCAGCCGGGGCGTTGTGCCAGCCATTGAGAATGCAGCTGGCACGCCTTGCCAGCATCCGCCTCACCCGCTGCCAGCAACTGCTCGATCAACACGATCCGCTCGCCCAGCCGTGCCTGAGAGGTGCGAAAAATGCCCTCCTGCAGCCACAAGATCAGCAACAGGGCCGGAGCCAGCGCTGGCGGCAGGCTGCCGGCACCCAGTGTCAACACGACGGCGACCAGTTTCAGCCACAAGGCGCTATGTTCATAACGTTCGATATTGTTTTGCAGCGTGATCCATTCCTGCTGCAGGGCGGTGTTGCTGTGCATAAAATTTCCCTGATTCTTAATCAACACGATTGCGCCGGCCGGCACGGCGCCGGTATTCGATCGGTGTATTGCCGGTAATGCGTTTGAACAGTTTGGCAAATGCCGCGCGGTCGGCATAGCCCACGCCCAGCGCAATCTGCTCTACCGCCAGGTCGCTCTGCGCCAGCCGCGTTTCGGCAGCGCAAATGCGCAGGCGCTGCAGATAATCGTTCGGCGTTAATCCCGTGGCCAGCTTGAAACGCCGCAACAAGGTGCGTGGCGAGAGATACACCTGCTGCGCCATCAGCTCCAGTGTGATCGGCTGCGCAAACACGCCATCCAGCCAGCGTTGCAGTCTGACAATGGCGGCATCACCGTGCGCCGTGCCTGGCACACGCGGTGCAAATTGTGTCTGCAAGCCGCGCCCGTGTTCGAATACCAGTGTATTCGCCACCTGCCGTGCCAACAGCTCACCGCCCTCGCGGGCGACCAGAAACAGGCACAGATCCAGCGCGGCCAGCGCGCCGCCCGAGCAGTACAAGTTGCCATCGTGGGTCATTAGCTGCTCGATGTGCAAATCCACCCGCGGAAACAGGCGACGAAAATGCGCGGCCAGCGCCCAGTGGGTGGTGGCATGACGTCCGTCGAGCAGGCCCGCAGCGGCCAGCAGGAAGGTCGCGCTACACAGACTGGCGCGTTGCTGTTGCGGTGCCGGCTGCCGCAACCAGTCGAGCAAAGCCAGATTCTGCGCCAGCGCCACATCCACCCGCGCGCCGATTGCCGGCAGCAACAGGATATCTGCCTGCGCCGCCAGTGCCAGATCGCCATCCACACTCAGGTTGCCAATGGCGCTTTGCACCGCGCGGCCATCTACACTCACCTTAAGCAGGCGAAACAACTCGCGCCCGGCATGCAGATTG
>JAUPTR010000309.1 GCA_030917985.1 Pseudomonadota bacterium
CTGTTCGGCAAGGTCAATCACCGGCTGCATGGCCTGCCCGGAGGACGCCATGGTGCGGCTAACGTGCTCCTCCAGGCTGCGTGCCAGCCGGGTTGCCTGCTGCCCGGCGTCGTTCAGCACCCGATGGTAGCTGTCGAGCACCGACCAGACAGTGATTGCGCTGAGCGAAACGGCAAACAGCACAAACAGTGCGGTCAGCCACAGGCGCAGGTTATGGAATGTAGTGTGATTATTTGACAATTGTCTGGCAGGAACGGCGCCGCATTCGCGCCACACCGCCCCTCTGGATTGTGTCGGACTGATTATAGTCTTGGCAGGGCAAAGACTATTTGGCAAGCGTCCCCTTCTGTTTGTTTTCCAATTCCTCCCAACGACCAAGCATTTCCAGCAGGCTTTCCTCGATCAGCTCCAGCCGTTGCTGCACGTCACGCGCACGGCCAGGCTGGGCACGGAATAGCTCCGGGTCCAGCAGTTCAGCATTCAGCGCCGTACTTTCCGCCTCCAGCTGCTCAATCTGCTGCGGTAACGCCGCCAGCTCGCGGGATTCGTTGTAGCTCAACTTGACGCTACGCGCCTTGCTGCCTGCAGGAGCCTCAGCGGAGGCTACCTTGTCGCCAGCCGGCTTGCCAGCGGCAGGTTCGACGCCGGCCCGGGCCTTGGCGGCCAGCCAGTCGGCATAACCACCCACATATTCCTGCAGACGCCCGTCTCCCTCGAATGCAATCACCTGTGTCACCACATTGTCGAGAAACGCCCGATCGTGACTGACCAGAAACACCGTTCCGGGATAGTCCGCCAATAGCTGCTCCAGCAGATCCAGTGTATCGATATCCAGGTCATTGGTCGGCTCATCCAGCACCAGCACATTGGCGGGACGGGTAAACAGGCGAGCCAGCAGCAAACGGTTACGTTCGCCACCTGACAACGATCGAACCGGTGAACGCGCGCGCTCGGGCGCAAACAGGAAATCTTCCAGATAGCTGATCACATGTTTGCGCGATGATCCGATTTCGATGAATTCATGGCCCTGGCTTACCACGTCGATCACTGCCGCATCTTCATCAAGCTGCTCGCGGAACTGGTCAAAATACGCAATCTGCAGTTTGGTACCCTGACGCACCGCACCGGTGTCGGGCGGCAAGTCACCGAGGATCAGTTTCAAGAGTGTGGTTTTGCCCGCGCCGTTGGGGCCAAGCAGGCCAATACGGTCGCCGCGCATGATGCGGGAGGAAAAATCACGAATCAGGTTTTTGCCGCCGTAACTCTTGCTGACGTGCTCCAGCTCCGCCACCAGTTTGCCCGAGCGCTCACCGCTATCGATATTGAACTGTACCTGCCCAAGTCGCTCGCGGCGCGCGGCACGCTCCTTGCGCAACACATCCAGACGTTCGATACGACTCTGGCTGCGAGTGCGACGCGCTTCAACCCCCTTGCGAATCCAGATTTCTTCCTGCGCCTGCAACCGATCGGCCTTGCGTTGCACCACCGCCTCCTTCTCCTATTGCTATGCCTTACGCGTCAGGTAAGCGGCGAAGTTGCCTGGAAAGCTCATCAGCTGGCCGCGATCCAGCTCGACGATACGTGTCGAGACATTGTCCAGAAAGCGCCGGTCATGCGTGACCACCACCACGGCACCAGGATAAGCCTGCAACAACTTTTCCAACCATTCGATGGCAGCCACGTCGAGGTGATTGGTTGGCTCGTCCAGCAGCATCAGCTGCGGCTCGGCCACCAAGGCACGTGCCAGAGCCACACGCTTCTTCCAGCCACCGGAGAGGCTATCCACCGGGGTGTCGGCAGCCAGATTCAAATGGCTCAACACTGACTCCACCAGGCTATTGAAGCGCCAGCCGTCCAGCCGCTCCAACTGGGTCTGCACATCGTGCATCTGCTGCAACAAGGCATCAACATCTGCCCCATCACTGGCCATTTGCGCGCTGCAGTGGTGATAGTCCAGCAACAATTGACGCAACTGCCCCAAACCTTCTGCCACCGCCTCGAATACCGTCTGCCCCAGTGCAAACTGGGGCTCCTGCGGCACATAGGCAAAGGTCAGATCCTTGTTGCGGACAATACGCCCGTCATCCAGCTGCGCAACGCCGGCCATAGCTTTGAGCAAGGACGATTTGCCACAACCATTGCGGCCAATCAGGCCAACACGCTCACCCGGCTCGATGGCAAAATCTGCCTGATCCAGCAAGGCAACATGGCCAAAGGCCAGGCAGGCTTTGTCGATGGTAAGTAAAGGCATGGCGATTCCGCAGGACAAAAGGCGCCATTATAGCAGTGGCATATCGCGCACCCGCTGATTAACACACCACAAGCGTGGAAAGCGCCTATTTCTTGCCGGTGAGCTGACGAATGGTGGCGATGATTTCCGCCGAATTGCGGGCGGTGTCGGCGCCCAGATAGACCTTTTCGATACGCCCCTGTGGATTGATCAGGAAGGTATTACGCTTGGCAATCTTGATTACCATCAGATCACGCAGCGAGCCATAGCTGTTGGCAACCAGACCATCCTTGTCCGTCAGCAGCGGAAAAGGCAGTTTATGCTTGCGGGCAAATTCCGCATGAGAGGCACTGTCATCCACACTCACACCCAGCACTTCGGCACCAAGAATTTTCAGCACGGCAAAATCATCACGAAATTTGCACGCCTGCTCGGTGCAACCCGGAGTGTCATCTTTGGGGTAAAAATACAGCACCAGCCATTTGCCACGGTATTGCGTCAGCGTGTGGGTGTTGCCGCTCTGGTCGGGCAAGCTGAAGTTGGGCGCCGTGGAGCCCACCTCGGGTAGGGCGGCGGCCATCACCGGAGAGGTAAGCCACATCAGCAGACCCAGAATGGATACACGCAGAAAATTCATAGACACACCCTCACCAGCATGATGCCCGCCGCAGTCAACAGCAGAGATCCAAGCAGGTGCAAACCCGCCAGCAATGCCGCCTGCGCATAATGACCGGAAAACACCATGCCGGTGACTTCAGCAGAAAATGTAGAAAAAGTTGTCAGTCCGCCCAGAAAACCGGTGATGCACAACAGCTTCAATTGCTGCGGCAGGTGGGGAAACGCATCAAAACCCGCGAATGCCACGCCCACCAGCAACCCGCCCAGCAAGTTGGCCGCCAGTGTTCCCAACGGAAACAGACTTAGAAGAGGATTCAGCCACAAACCTAAAGCCCAGCGCAGCCAAGCGCCCAGCGATGCCCCTGCGGCAATCGCCACCATCGACCACGGCATAGGTTAACCCGCCACCCTGACCGACGCCAGCGGCGAGGCTGGCGGCTTGCGCGGCAGACTGCTTTCCTTGTCCGAAACATCGTCGT
>JAUPTR010000310.1 GCA_030917985.1 Pseudomonadota bacterium
GGGCCGGTGGTAGTGGGTGCAACGGCAGAGTCTGGCCAAAGCGTGATGGCAGCCGGTGCGACATTGGTTTTTTCCCTTACACCGATACGCGTGAGCACAGCCAGGCGAATGGCACGCACCTGGTTAAACGCCACACCGGCTGGCAGCCCATCCGCCGCAGCTGGATTCAGCGCAAAACTATCGACAACGTTATCAGCATCAGTATCAATACCGTATTGCGCCTTGATGGTGATGATGTTATCGGCCAACTGATCCGCGTTACCACCAAAAAGCAGGCGGGTCACGCTCAGTCGATTATTGGCAACGGTATATTGATTCAAGCCCGGAGCCGAGGTGCCGATCTGCCTGCCCAGGCTCATCACAAATGCGCCAGGAGGATAAGCAACCGGAAATCCATCTTCGTTGTAACGAATGCTATGCCCGGCAGAATCGGCATGTTCAACCACGTTGCCATCCAGAATGCCGTTGGCATCGGCATCCGGGCCGGTCACCATTCCCAGCGAGCCATCTACGCCAGGCGCAGCAATAATGAATAGATCGTTGATTGACAAACCATAAGAACTCGAAAGAGACATAGGGTCGGCTGCATCAGCCATACCGGGTGCAAGAATATTCTTGATATCACCATTAGAGCTGCTGTTGCTATAGAGCACGGTGATCGTATCCGCCTGATTTCCCGCACCTGGATTGATAACAACCGGCGCAAGGACAAAGTTGAACACCCTTGCCCCTCCATCCGAGGCATTAATCTGATCACCAAACCGGCTTCGCTCCAGCCCTGCACCAGCCTGGCGGATATCGCGCTCCAGCAGGTAAAGCGATACTGCGCCATTTTCGATAGCCTCTGCACCGCCAGTGGTGGAACGCTTGTAGCCCTCAGAGACGGCAAGCACCTGAAAAATAACCACCACGGTCACCAGCCCAATCAACAGGCCGGCCATCACTTCGACCAGGCTGAAACCGCGCTGCCGGAAATAGGATTTGTTCATGGCTGGCCTCTTAGCTCACCACTGCGGTTGCCACGTGCCGACGAACGGCCGTCGTTTTCGGCGGAAGATAACGAATCGTAACCGTGATCGTGTACTGCGTTACTGCAGCCCCACCTGTTGGCGTAAACAAGGTGGATGGCACGACGGTGACAATCGGCGGATTGGCTGTTGCACCGGGCAAGGTTGTGCCAACCTGAGCCAGCCATGGCTGAATTGCGCTACCACCCGCGCCAGAGCCAGAGTAGGCAAAACCCGGCAAGCTGGCGGGGCTGGCCACCCACATTTCACCAATCAGCTGATCGGCCAGAAATGCCGCGTCGGTACGGTATTTCACTTCGGAAATGGTGTTGATGGCGTTGGCCTGCATGCCGATCAACGCCAACACACCCACCGAAAAAATCAGCACGGCCAATAGCCCTTCCAGCTATACCGAACCCTGCATCAGACGAGATTGAGACATGTGAGCGACTCCGGAAAAAATTCTCAACACGCGGCCGGATCGGGCGCCACCCGATCAGGACGGCACAGGCGAATACCACCCGCAGGAGAAATCAAGATAGCCAGCTCCCGGCTATCGTTGGCAGCCATATTCGGCGCATCAACATCCAGACGAGTAATGGGGGCAACATTGTTTAATGGCGTTTGTCTGCCCAACCCGTCAAACACAACCACGCTTGCCGCTGCCGGCTGCGCCGTTGTTGTGATCTGTGTATAGGTGGCAAGCCCAGCTTCTTGCTTGATTACGGCAGCGGTAGGTACATCGGTAATCGTCCAGCCGCGATAGTCTGCATCAAACTGGATCTGAACCGGCGTATTGCGTTTCATCGCTTCATTTCTGGCAAAACGCAAGCCGGCCTGCTGGGCTTCGGCAACGGTACGAATCTGGGTATTACCCACCCAGGTAGCAAAACTGCCCGCGCCAGCCATGAGGACAATACCGACAATCGCCAACGTGATCAGTAGTTCGATCAGCGACATGCCGGACTGTTTGCGTGGGCTTAACACGATCCATCCCTTTTGCGCACCCAGCAAGTAGAACCGGCACCGCTCCAGCCAGATGGCACGGATGTGGTTGACTGTTGATTCATTTCATCAACAGCATACGTCAATCCGCCCAAGCCCTCGGTTGATTTACCACTTGCGGTAAGCGTGTAGGTTGTGGCGCTGGTAACGTTGCAAGTAATGGAGAAATATCTCAACCCGGTGCCTGCAACGTAACGGGCTACAGTCGGGTCTGAGCAGGCATCGGTGCCGGCACCCCCTGTGTTGCCATACCCCGTGGCGGGGTTATCCTGAAAAAACAATTCCATTTTTATGCGGGCGTCGCCCAAGGTGGCAAACCCCTCCGGCAATTTGCCTCGCGTCACGTAATCGGAATACATGGGCATGGCTATCGCGGACAAAATGCCGACAATCGCCACCACAATCAGTATTTCAATCAACGTAAAACCGGATCTGGCTTTCATACCTGCCCCCTATCTTCCTGTTATTGACTGCAAGTTATCGCCAAAACTGCACGCGGTAAAATTTGCCTGATAAGTGGTCAGCATCCAGGCACCAGCGGTGGCTGCACCGTGCAGGCAAAGATGGACGACGAACACTATTGATGTTCGGAGCGCCAGATGGATGCAGCCACCCAGATACTATTGATAAAAGCCAGACAAAAACCAAGCAGGCCAAGAACGGGCATGCCGAATATTCTCGGGCCGAAGGGCAATGTCATGACAATCGCCGAAGCGATGATCAGGCAACCGGTTACAATGCCCAGCGTCAAACGATTGGCACTTTTGCTGATCTGCAGCCCGAAGGTATCGATCCGTTTCATGTCCAGATCAACTTTGATCTTGCCCCGACGCATATCCTTGACCAATTTTGCCAGGTCGCGTGGCACCCCCATCATGACGCTCGCGGCATCCTGCAGATCGTGTTGCCCACGCTTCAGCAAATTGGTGGGCTCATAACGTTCAATGATCACCCGTTTTACGAAAGGCGTGATGTGGTCCAGCATCTGGAAATCCGGGTCGAGCTGACGCCCTAAGCCCTCCAGTGTGATCAGGGCTTTGAACAACAAGGTGAGATCCGGAGGCAAGGCAATCGAGTGCTGACGCATGATGGCGATCATATCGGTCAACAATTGGCCAATATGGATTTCACGCAGGCTCAGGTGTTCGTAGTTGAAAATGAAATCAGCAATATCGCTTGCCAGGCGGTTTTCATTAACGGTGGCATCCCCGGTCCATTCGATCAGGACATCGAGAATGCCCCGTTCATCGCGACGGGCCAACGAGGCAAGCAGGTCAACAATTTCATCGCGGCGATAATGCGGCAGACGCCCGACCATGCCGAAATCAATGAAAGCAATACGTCCATCTCGCAAATAAAACACATTGCCCGGATGGGGGTCCGCATGGAAGTAGCCATCAATCAGGATCATTTTCAGTACGGCATCGGCGCCATCCGATGCAAGCTGGCGACGGTCAAGCCCGGCGGCATCCACTGCGGGCAGATTGTTGCCGGGTATACCATCGATATAACTCTGCACATTGAGAATGGAACTGGTCCATTGCCAGTGGATTTCTGGAATGACAATACTGGGCTCTGCGGCAAAATTCTGCCGGAAACGATCTACATTACGCGCTTCGATAGCCAAATCCAGCTCACGCATCAACGACCGTGCAAACTCATCCACCATGCTGGTCGGCTGGTATCGCCGGGTTTCCGGAAACTCCAGCTCTACCAGTTTGGCAAGCTGCCGCAAAATTCGCAGATCGGCCTCTATCTTGGCAACAATGCCTGGCCGACGGATTTTGAGAATGATCTGCTCACCATCGGGCAGTCGGGCCCGATGGACTTGGGCAATCGATGCAGAACCAACCGGTATCGGGTCAAGATCAGCAAAAATCTCGTAGGGAGAGCGCCCGAGTGCATTGCTCAATTCGCCTTCCAGCTCGGCAAAGGGCACCGGCGGCACATCACTTTGCAATCGCTCGAATTCGGTAATCCACTCTGCTGGAAAAACGTCCACCCGAGTAGCCAGCACTTGGCCAAGCTTGATAAACGAGGGCCCCAAGTCTTCGAGCGCTTGCCTTACTCTGACCGGCACCGGAATGTCTTCACGCTCTTGGTTGACCGGCATATGCAGGAACTGCCCCGCACGTTCCAACATACCGGGAATACCCAGGCGTTGAATGAGGTCGCCCATGCCATGGCGAATCATGATGGCACTGATTTCCCGTAAACGCGGAAAATCACGCATGGCGCTGAATGTTTCTCGAATCATGCTAGGCTGAATTTGAATAGGTCTTGTGACGACTATACAACACCGCGCAGCGCTTGGCTGGCAAGCGAGGTTTACAGCCTGCGGCAACTGGGCTATCTTTTTGGCGCATGAAACTATCGGCCCTCCTGCTTGCTGCTGCCAGCACGATCCTGATGCCTGCCGTGGTGGCAGAGCCTGCCGCTACGGCCACTGCGGAGACTCATACCGAAGATCGCCCGGTTTTTCCCCTAGATGGCGAAGCAAAACCGCCACAGCGTTCCAATTCCAGACAAAAAAATAAAGTCAATCCGGACAAGATTGAGATCAACACTCAAGACCTGATCCTGCAAGCACTAAGCCTGGTTGGCGTGAACTACCGCTACGGCGGAAAAACACCGGAGACCGGGCTCGACTGTTCTGGTCTGGTACGTTACGTATTCAGCCAGTCGATGCAAATGGCGTTACCACACAATGCCCTTGCAATCAGCAAAATGGGTAGCAATGTAGCAAGAGATCAGCTCAAGCCGGGTGATCTGGTTTTTTTCAATACACTGAAACGCCAGTTTTCCCATGTCGGCATTTACATGGGTGACGATCTGTTCATTCATGCCCCCAGTTCCGGAGGTGGAGTGTCGGTGGTCAATATGCGCGACAAATACTGGCAGAAGCGATATAACGGAGCTCGCCGGATTACCAGCGAATAATAAATCTCAACAATGTAAATACAGAGAAAACGAGGAGTCCCACCAAGATGCTGCAGCAACCCGAAATTTCGCCCAATTCCTACGCTCCACCACAGCGTCGCCTGCTCGGCCCTGGACCGTCCGATATCAGCACCAGGGTTTTGCAGGCCTTAGCCAAGCCAACCATCGGATATCTGGACCCGAGTTTTGTTGGCATGATGGAGGAACTCAAATCCCTGTTGCGCTACGCTTTCCAGACCACTAACGCCCTCACCTTTCCGGTTTCCGGGCCAGGCTCTGCCGGCATGGAAATGTGCTTCGTCAATCTGGTGGATCGTGGCGACAAAGTCATTGTCTGCCGCAATGGCGTATTTGGTGGGCGCATGGTGGAAAATGTCGAGCGTTGTGGCGGTACGCCCGTCATTATCGACGACGTATGGGGGCAACCGGTCGATCCGAACAAGGTTGAGGAAGCATTAAAACAGCACCCTGATGCCAAAGTGCTGGCATTTGTTCATGCAGAAACCTCGACGGGTGCCTTGTCAGATGCCAAGGTGTTGTGCGCGTTGGCTCAGAAATATGGTTGCCTGACCATCGTCGATACCGTGACTTCGCTGGGCGGCGTACCGGTTAATGTTGACGAATGGAGCGCTGATGCTGTTTATTCCGGCAGCCAGAAATGTCTGTCCTGCACACCTGGATTGTCCCCCATCACTTTCAGTGAGCGCGTGGTGGAGCAAGTAGGCAAACGTGAACAAAAATGCCAGAGCTGGTTTCTCGACCTCAAACTGTTGCTGGGTTATTGGGGCGAAACTACCCGTACCTATCACCATACTGCGCCAACCAACAGCCTCTATGCCTTGCATGAGTCACTACTGGCTTTGCAACAAGAAGGGCTGGAGCAGGCCTGGGCTAGGCACCAGAGCAACCACATTGCGCTGAAAGATGGCCTGGCCGCATTGGGTATCGATTTTGTTGTTGCAGAACAATCACGCCTGCCGCAACTGAATTCGATTTACATCCCAAGCGGCCTGGACGACAAGGCAGTGCGTGCCGAGATGCTGCAGCAACACGGCATCGAAATCGGTGCCGGCCTGGGCGCATTGGCAGGCAAAATCTGGCGAATCGGCCTGATGGGCTATTCCAGCCGGGTCGAAAATGTCATTGCCTGCCTCAACGCACTGGAATCCGTATTGACCAATCAGGCGCGTGATTGCGAGCCGGGTGCCGCAGTTGCTGCCGCCTATCGCTCTTATGCCCAGCAATCGCTGGTGGCCCATCCGCCACGTGCGGCTGTTTGTCAGCCAGGATAACAACGTGATCCAGGTCGACAGTCTGATTCATGCGGCTTGGGTGGTGCCGGTAGAACCACGACAAGTGGTTCTACCGGAGCACAGCATCGCTATTGATCAAGGCCGGATTGTTGCTGTCTTGCCCAGTAGCGAAGCAAAATCCCGTTATCAGGCGCAACAGCAGATGGACCTGCCGCAACACGCCATATGTCCGGGGCTGGTGAATCTGCATGCCCATTCGGCGATGTCCTTGTTGCGCGGCCTGGCGGATGACTTGACCCTGCAGACCTGGTTGCAGCAACACATCTGGCCGGCCGAAGCCAAACACGTGCGTGATGAATTCGTTGAAGACGGTGCCTTGCTGGCAATCGTGGAAATGCTGCGAGGTGGCACCACCTACGTCAACGATATGTATTTTTACCCGGAAGCCACTGCCCGCGCCTTGTTGACAGCGGGCATGCGTGGCACGATCGGCGCCGCAATTCTCGAGTTCCCTACCGCCTATGCCAGCAATGCAGGTGAATACATCCACAAGGCACTGGCGGCGCGCGATAATTACCGTCACGAACCCTTACTGCAATTTGCGTTGGCGCCGCACGCGCCCTATACCGTGTCTGACTCAACATTCGAGCAGATTGTGACACTTGCAGAACAACTGCAAATGCCCGTGCACATGCACATCCACGAAACTGCGCAGGAAGTAAACGACAGTCAGCAACAATACGGCATGCGCCCTCTGGCTCGCCTGAAGCGGCTTGGTTTGCTGACGCCGGATTTTGTCGGGATCCATGCCGTCCATCTGGATCAATCGGAAATCGAATTATTGGCGCAGCACGCCTGCCATATCGCTCACAACCCGAGCTCCAACATGAAACTGGCATCCGGCATTGCGCCAGTGACAGCCATGCTGGCGACTGGCGTCAATATTGGCATTGGCACCGATAGTGCCGCCAGCAACAATCGACTCGACATGTTTACAGAAATACGCAGCACCGCCCTGCTGGCCAAGGTTCAATCAGCCCAGGCCGATGCAGTTCCCGCATGGCAGGCGCTGGAAATGGCCACGCTGGGCGGAGCCAAAGCCTTGGGGCAAGCGCATCTGTTCGGTTCTTTACTGCCAGGCAAGCAAGCTGATCTGATTGCGGTATCCCTGGACCAGGCGGAAACCAGCCCCTGCTATGACCCGCTGTCGCATCTAGTGTATTGCGTGGAACGCCAACAAGTCAGCGATGTGTGGATTGGCGGCCGGCATATCATGGCCCAAAGACAGCTGAACAGCATCAATGCAGAGCAGATTGTTGCCAAAGCCAACTGGTGGCGCGATAAAATCCGCAACCAAGGGTGAGCACTGCTCACACAGCCCATTGAGTAAGCCACTACGGCAGAAATATCAGTTATGACCGAAACTACCCAAACCAACGTCGATCAAGGCGAGCTCTCCAAATTCAGCGAACTAGCCCATAAATGGTGGGACAAAGACAGCGAATTCAAACCTTTGCATGAAATCAACCCGCTGCGACTGGGTTATATCAGGCAAAAGGTGTCCATTGAAGGCAAGCAGGTGCTGGACGTGGGATGCGGTGGCGGCATTTTATCGGAATCGATGGCAGAGGCTGGCGCCATTGTCACGGGTATCGATCTGGCCGAAAAATCGTTGAAAGTGGCCAAGCTACATCTGCTGGAAACAGGTCGGAAAGTCGATTATCGCTGTATCGCTGTCGAAGCGCTCGCCATAGCACAACCTGCCAGCTTCGACTTAGTCACCTGTATGGAAATGCTCGAACATGTCCCCGATCCGGAAAGCATTGTCCGCAGTTGTGCACAATTGGTTAAACCTGGCGGCTATATCTTTTTCTCAACGCTCAACCGCAATGCCAAAGCATACCTGCAGGCTGTGCTCGGTGCAGAATACCTGCTCGGCCTGTTGCCGCGCGGTACCCACGACTATGCCAAGTTTCTCAAACCTTCGGAACTGACCCGCATGGCGCGCAATGCAGGCTTGCAAGTGCAAGATCTGACCGGCATGACCTACAACCCCATCAGCAAACAATACAAGTTGTTTGACGATACCAGCGTCAACTACATGATGAGCTGCCAACGGAGCGAAGCATGACCCGCGCCGTATTGTTTGATCTGGACGGCACCCTGGCCGATACCGCGCAGGATCTGGGCGCCGCATTAAACCGGCTATTGCAGGAATACGGCAAATCTCCACTGCCTTATGCCAGTATCCGACCGGTGGCATCACATGGTGCACGTGGATTGATTAACCTGGGTTTTGGCATCGATCGTGATCACCCGGAATTTGAATCGTTGCGGCAACGCTTTCTTGATCATTACGACACGGGTTTTGCCGACCTGACCAGCATTTTTGACGGTATCAATAACTTGCTGCAGCAATTGGCGCAACGTAACATCGCTTGGGGCGTGGTCACCAATAAACCCATGCGCTTCACCGATCGTCTGGTACCTGCCCTGCCCTGGTCCGTACAACCCGGAGTCATCGTCAGTGGTGACACTGTCGGCATAGCCAAGCCCGATCCACGTCCACTGCTGTATGCCGCAGAGAAACTGGGCGTAGCACCTGACCAGTGCATCTATCTTGGCGATGCCGAACGCGACGTCGAAGCTGCCATCGCTGCCGGCATGAAGCCGCTGATCGCCAACTACGGCTACATTGCCGACACAGACCTGCCGGAAAACTGGGGGGCAGCTGGTTTTATCGACCGGCCGGAGCAATTGATCGACTATCTGTGAACACCCAGATATAATCAGGCCTTGCTGCTTGAAAAATCGTCGCGAGCAGCAATCTTACTGATATCCAAATTGGGGCCGACCTGGTTTCGACGGGGGTTGCAAAGCGGATGAGGGCATACCGGGATCTCAGATTCCCGTAAAACGCTGAATTTATATAGTCGCAAACGACGAAACTTACGCACTAGCTGCTTAAACCCAGCTGGTCTCTGCACTGATTTGCTGATGGGTCAGGCGGGCAACCGCAGCAGAGTCATTTACATCTGATCGTATTGGGTCGGGTTACTTGATCCAATATTAAATCCAAGGTAACTCGCTTGTGCCAAGCCTGTCGGTCGGCGTGTCACGGGTTAAATACAGTTGGCCAGACTAAGTATGTAGAACTCACCGTAGAGGATTTCCGGACGCGGGTTCGATTCCCGCCGGCTCCACCATATTCAAGTAGCACCAAGTATCAAGCAGCACATAAACCCCTGATAAATTAACGTTTTCAGGGGTTTTTTATTGCCTGACATGTATCAACGTGTACCAACTCATACCTTGCCATACCGTCATTGATAC
>JAUPTR010000311.1 GCA_030917985.1 Pseudomonadota bacterium
AAAGAAGGCGACCCGGAGGTCACGCCCTTCGCCTTACTGCTCCGGGTGGCCTACGGCACGCCCTTCGCTAAGCGGCAAAGCCGCTAAGCTCTGGGGCAGCCTGTGCTTCCTCCGCAAGGGAGAAAGCCAGTTCTAAGCGCCAAGGCGCCAAGAACTTGGCTTTTCGAAAGCTGCGGCGGCTGCGGAACTCGCAAAGTCCTGCGGCCTTTGCTCAAACAGTCCTCGCCGACTACCCCGCAGCTTTCTGCGATGCTCGGCGCGCCCTACGGGACTTGATCCGTGGAGGAACCAGCCACTGTGGTCTTGGCTCGATGTGTTTTTTGTAGGGTGCAATCGCGCTTGGCGCATTGCACCGAATGTTTGTAGATTCGCTACAGGCCGCGTTGCTATTGCCTCGCAGGCCGGCCTGCAGGCCAGTGATGTTTTTGTAGGGTGGGCAACTCGTTGCCCACGCGGCTTCAGGTGGGCAGATGACTGCCCAACCTACCCAATTAAAAAGTGTGGACTGCCATGTCTTATATCGAAATAAAGCCGATTGCCATTGTTGCCGGCAAGGAGCTGCGTGACCGTATCCGCAATCGCTGGGTGCTGGCGATTGCGGTAGTGTTTGCCGCGTTTGCCTTGCTGATTGCCTACTTCGGCGCGGCGCAACAGGGAGCGGTGGGGTTTCGTGGCATCGAGGTCACCATTGCCAGTCTCACCAGCCTGGTGATTTACCTGCTGCCCTTGATTGCGCTGATACTCGGCTTTGATGCCATTGTCGGCGAACGCGAGCGTGGCTCGCTGGATCTGTTGCTGTCCTTGCCGATCACCCGGCTGGAGCTGTTGCTGGGCAAATATCTGGGGCTGGCTGCGGCGCTGTCGCTGTCTACGCTGCTGGGGTTTGGCCTCACCGGCATCCTGTTTGTGGCGCAGGCCGAATCCGGCGCGCTGTTTCACTACGTCGGCTTTGTTGCCTCGTCGATCCTGATGGGCCTGAGTTTTCTCAGTATCGCCATCCTCTTGTCCACGCTCGCCAGCGATCGCACCCGAGCGTCGGGCGCGGCCATCGGCGTGTGGTTCTTTTTTGTGCTGGTGTTCGACCTGATCCTGCTCGGCCTGCTGGTGGCCAGCGGTGGCGACAGCAACAGCGCTGTGTTGCCGTATCTGCTGCTGCTCAATCCGGCCGATATTTTCCGTATTCTCAATATCTTCAGCATGGATGAGGTGAAAACCCTCTACGGCCTTGCCACCGTCTTTCCGCCCGAACTGGCCGACCCCTGGCTGCTGGGCGGGGTGATGGGGCTGTGGCTGGTGATCCCGCTGATGCTTGCTGCCTGGAGGTTCAAATAATGTTGAAACGCAATCTGGCCCTGGCCACCCTGATGTTGTCGCTGCTTGCCGCCTGCGGCAAGGAAGAAAAACCGGTTCAGCTCACCGAGCCCACCCGCGACACCGCCTGCTCGCTCGACGGCATGACCCTGGTCGACTACCCCGGCCCGAAAGGCCAGATCCACTATGCCAGCGGCGAAGTCAGCTGGTTCTGCGACACCACCGAGCTGGTGTCGATCTACCTCAAGCCGGAACAGCAAAAAACCATCCGCGCCGCACTGGTGCAGGATATGGGCAAAACCAGCTGGGACAAACCCCAAGGCAACTGGATCGACGCCACCAAGGCCTTCTACGTGCAAGGCAGCAAGAAGCACGGCAGCATGGGCCCCACCCTGGCCACCTTCGGCGCACAGGCCGATGCCGACAAGTTTGTTGCCGAAAACGGCGGCAAGGTGCTCAAGTTTGGTGAGCTGACGCCGGATATGGTGCGGCTCGACGGTGGTATGCAACACGATCAGCACATGTAATTGCTTTTGGCCGGGATCGCGGCTGCACTTTGTCGCTCCTGCCTTGCCGTACTGGCGTACTGTCTGCGGCAGGGCTTCGCGTTCAGCCGCGATCCCGGCCAAAAGCTGAGCGTTGGCGCGTGCGGGTTGTCGCTGTTGTCTCGCCGTACTGATCGTACTGTCTTCGACGGCGCTTCGCGTTCAGCTGCGATTCCGGCCAAAAGCGGAAATGTACCGGGGCGTGTTTTTGCTGACAGAAGGCGTGCCGTTGTAGGTCGGACTTCAGTCCGGCGCGCTGCCAACTGAGTGACGGCGTGGCGCCGTTGGCCTGAATGCGGTGCATGAAAAGCGGCTTTCGCCTCGTTAAACTGGAACAACGTAAATGAACTTCTTTCAAGACCTGCCGCCGGAACAAAGCACGGAAATACAGCAGTTGTCGCGGCTGATGTATTTTGCCCGCGAGAACCGCAAGGACTTGCTCAACGCTTACGATATGCGCAACGAGGAGGAGCTGCTGGCAGCGATTCGTTGTGGCGAGGTGGATGTGTTGCCCGCCTACGATGATTACCTGTCGGCCCGGCTGCTGGGGCAGGCGCGGGAGGCGGCGCGGGCGCGACTGGCAGAGGTGACAACCGGCCAGCCGCAGCAGATCGACGAACCGCTGCACCTGATGCTGGCGCAGAAAGTGCAAGCCGAATTTGCCGATGCCCTCGAAAGCGAGCCGGTGTTGCTGCAAAACGCGCTGCAACTGGTGCTGGATAACGGCGTGGAAATGGAAATACGCTACGCCGATGCGCAGCACTACTCCATCGTCTGGCAATGGGGCGAGCCGCGTTGTCGCATCGATACCGCCACAGGCAGCAGCCGGCTGCTGCGTGAGGATGGCGTGGAAGCCGCCGACACGCTGACCCGGCCCGGCAACGAGCCATGGCTTAATCTCAAGGCGCTACTGGCCGCAGTGCTGGCCGACCCGCTGCTGGCTGGCTGAGATATGTTTCTCCGGTAATTTTCTCGACAGCGATCGGCTTTCCTGCAAAGCTTGCGTGGCAGCGGTGTGCGCCGCTGGCCACACAAAACAATCACTGGAGATTTACCATGGCTACAAACGTTACCCTTGGCGGCAACCCGATTCCCGTCAACGGCGATTTTCCGCAAGCCGGGCAGACTGCGCCGGCATTTTCGCTGGTTGGCGGTGATCTGGCTGATGTCAGCCTGGAGAGCCTGGGCGGCAAGCGCAAGATTCTGAATATTTTCCCCAGTATCGACACCCCGACCTGCGCCACTTCCACGCGCAAGTTCAACGCCGCCGCGTCTGGCCTGAACAACACCGTAGTGCTGTGTATCTCGGCCGATCTGCCGTTTGCACAAAAGCGCTTTTGCGGTGCCGAAGGGCTGGATAATGTGATCACCCTGTCGACCATGCGTGGCCGCGAGTTCATCCGTAACTATGGAGTGGAGATTGCCGCCGGCCCGCTGGCCGGTGTCACCGCACGTGCGGTGGTGGTGCTGGATGAAAACAACCGTGTGCTGCATTCGCAACTGGTTGGCGAAATCAAGGATGAGCCGGATTACGATGCAGCACTGGCGACACTGAAATAGTCCTGCCGCCTGACCGAAAAGCCGGGCCGTAAATACGGCCCGGTTTGTTTTTTTGGGGCAGAGAATTAAGCGGAAGTCGTAGGTCTGACTGAAGTCCGACCTACGTGAGCGTGGCCCCGTTTTCGCGGCAGCCTGCAGGGCGCGCTGGTATTGGCCCGCAGCCCCGGCTGCAAGCCAACCTGGATGAGGCTTGCAGCGATGCTTAATCCTACGGATACAACACCATCTGCGTGCAGCGGAACAGTGCAATCACCTTGCCACTTTCCTTGTGTTTTACCTCCGCATCCCACACCTGCGTGTTGCGCCC
>JAUPTR010000312.1 GCA_030917985.1 Pseudomonadota bacterium
CCAACCCGGATGTGCAGGTGCACGTGCTGTCCACCTTCGAGCACCGCAGCTTCGAGTTGGCGGACAACGGCATGGTGTTCACGCCCCAGACCGACTTGGCGATCCTCAACTACATCGCCAACTACATCATCCAGAACGGCGCGGTGAATGAAGACTTCGTCAAGAAGCACGTCAAGTTCAAGAAGGGCGTGACCGACATCGGTTATGGCCTGCGCCCGAACCACGCGCTGGAAGTCAACGAAAAGAACAACGGTTATCCGGGTGCCGACGGCAAGCCGAAAGGCAATCCGAACAACTCGACACCAATCGACTTTGAAGAGTTCAAGAAATTCGTTTCGACTTATACGCTGGAGTACACCGCCCAGCTCTCCGGCGTGCCGACAGAAAACCTGGAAGCCCTGGCCAAAGCCTACGCCGACCCGAAAACCAAGGTCTGCTCCTACTGGACCATGGGTTTCAACCAGCACACCCGTGGCACTTGGGTCAACAACATGATCTACAACGTGCATCTGCTGACCGGCAAGATTTCCGAGCCGGGCAACGGGCCGTTCTCGCTCACCGGCCAGCCATCGGCATGCGGCACCGCGCGTGAAGTGGGCACCTTTGCACACCGCCTGCCGGCTGACATGGTGGTGACCAACCCGAAACACCGTGAAATCACCGAAGGTATCTGGAAACTGCCGGCCGGCGCGGTGCCGGACTGGATCGGCCTGCACGCGGTGGCACAGAGCCGCGCGCTGAAAGACGGCAAGCTCGGCTTTTTCTGGTGTACCACCAACAACAATATGCAGGCCGGGCCAAACATCAACGGCGAAACCTATCCGGGCTGGCGCAATCCGGCGGTGTTCACCGTGCATTCGGATGTGTATCCGACCGTATCGGCACTGGCTGCCGACCTGATTTTGCCTGCGGCAATGTGGATGGAAAAAGAAGGCGCATTCGGCAATGCCGAGCGTCGTACCCAGGTTTGGCGCCAGCAGGTGAAGGCACCGGGTCAGGCACGTTCCGATCTGTGGCAATTCATGGAGTTCTCCAAACGCTTCAAGATGGAAGAGGTCTGGACGCCTGAGCTGCTGGACAAGGCACCGCAATACAAGGGCAAGACCATGTATGAGGTACTGTTTGCCAACGGCGTGGTCAACAAGTTCGACCTGAACGAGATGAAACGGGTGAACGCTCACGCCTGGAAAGACTACAGCAACGACGAATCACAAGCCTTTGGCTATTACGTGCAAAAAGGCCTGTTCGAGGAATACGCCGAGTTTGGCCGTGGCCATGGTCACGATCTGGCCAACTTCGACGTTTACCACAAGGCACGTGGTCTGCGCTGGCCGGTGGTGGATGGCAAGGAAACCCTGTGGCGCTTCCGCGAGGGCTACGACCCTTACGTCAAGGCCGGCGAAGGCGTGAAGTTCTACGGCAATGCCGACGGCAAGGCCAACATCTTTGCGCTGCCCTATCAGCCGGCAGCCGAGCAACCGGACAAGGACTACGATCTGTGGCTGTGTACCGGCCGTGTGCTGGAACACTGGCACACCGGCTCGATGACCCGCCGCGTGCCGGAACTGTACAAGGCCTTCCCCGACGCCTGGGTGGTCATGCACCCGGACGATGCGGAAAAGCGCGGGCTGAAACGCGGCGACACGGTGAAAGTGGTATCGCGTCGCGGCGAAATCACCACCCGCGTGGAAACCCGTGGCCGCAACAAGGTGCCGGTTGGCCTGGTATTCGTGCCGTTCTTCGACGAAAGCCGCCTGGTCAACAAGCTGACACTGGACGCCACTTGCCCGATCTCGAAAGAGACCGACTTCAAGAAGTGTGCGGTGAAAATCGTCAAGGCTTAAACAGCAAACATGCTCCCGGCCTGCGGGCCGGGGGTTGTGGTGAGCGGGTAACACTCAGACCTGCTGACCACAGCCGACAGGGGCTGAAACATCATGACAGACAAGACACTCAAACCACTCACATCGCCCGCTCGCCGCGAATTTTTGCTGGATGCCGGCAAAACCGCCTGCGGCCTGAGCCTGGCCGGCCTGTGCCTGGGGCTGTATTCGCACCAGACGCAGGCACTGCCGCCGGGCGCAATCCGCCCGCCAGGCGCGCTGCCGGAAGCGGATTTTCTTGGCGCCTGCATCCGCTGCGGCCTGTGTGTGCGTGATTGCCCGTACCAGATTCTCAAGCTCGCCACACCCGGCGAACATGTGGCCACCGGCACACCCTATTTTGTGGCGCGCAACCTGCCATGCGAAATGTGTGAAGACATTCCATGCGTAAAAGCCTGCCCCAGTGGTGCGCTGGATCACAGCCTGACCGACATCAACAAGGCACAGATGGGCCTGGCGGTGCTGATCGACCACGAAACCTGCCTTAACTTCCTCGGCCTGCGCTGTGATGTGTGTTACCGCGTCTGCCCGCTGATCGACAAGGCAATTACGCTGGAGCAGCAGCACAACACCCGCACCGACAAACACGCGGTGTTTATTCCTACCGTGCATTCGGATGCCTGCACCGGCTGCGGCAAATGTGAAAAAGGCTGCGTGCTGGAAACGCCCGCAATCAAGGTGTTGCCGCGCCCGCTGGCCAAGGCCGAAGCCGGCAAACATTACCGGCTGGGCTGGGAAGAAAAGAAAAAAGCCGGCCAATCACTGATCGAAGAACAGGGCATTGTCGACCTGCCGGATCGCATGCCGGATGCCACACCTGATGCGGCTCCCGGCGGCCTGCCACCAGCCAAACAGGGGAACCAGCTATGAGCCAGGCACCTGCAACCACCGGAGGCGGCAACCGCGCCATCGGCAAATGGTGGATCATGCGCCGGCTATCGCAGCTGGGCATTCTCGGGCTGTTTCTGCTTGGCCCGCTGGGCGGCGTCTGGGTGGTCACCGGCAATCTCAACAGCAGCCTGACGCTGAAAACACTACCGCTGACCGACCCGCTGTATCTGCTGCAAATGCTGGCAGCCGGGCACATGCCGTATCAGACTGCCTGGATCGGCGCAGCCATCGTGCTGGTGTTCTACCTGCTGCTGGGCGGGCGTGTTTTCTGCGGCTGGGTGTGCCCGATGAATATCGTCACCGACAGCGCCGCCTGGTTGCGCGCCAGGCTGCGCATCAAGGGCGGCGTGCGCATCCCGCGCAAACTGCGGCTGTGGGTGCTGGGCGGCATGCTGGTGCTCACCGCCATCAGCGGCACACTGGCGTGGGAGCTGGTCAACCCGGTATCGATGCTGCATCGCGGCCTGATTTTCGGCATGGGCTGGGGCTGGCTGATCATTCTCGCCATCTTCCTGTTCGACGTGTTTGGCAGCCAGCGTGCCTGGTGTGGCCACCTGTGCCCGGTGGGCGCGTTTTACGGCCTGCTTGGCAAGGCCAGCCCGGTGCATGTCAGCGCCGAAAAACGTGCCGCCTGCAACGATTGCATGGATTGTTTCGCCGTATGCCCGGAACCACAGGTGATCACCCCGCCGCTGCGTGGTGCAGCCAAAGGTGTTGGCCCGCTGATCAACGATGTTGACTGCAGTAAATGCGGACGTTGTATCGACGTCTGCGGCAAGGATGTATTCCGTTTTCGTATCGCCCTCGCCAATCGTGCTGCCGATGCAGCCGACGCGAGCCCAAACAACTAGCATGGAGCAAAGACGATGAAACCTATCCACCGCAACACTCTGGCCGCTCTGCTGACCGCGATGCTGGCGTTTTCCGGCGCCTCTGCTCTGGCAGCAGATGCAACGACACCCGTCAAATCGATGCGCGGCATTGATACCGCCAGCGAGGATGTGGCGCCCGAAGTGCTGAACCCGGTGGGCAAGCGCCCCGGATCACAGGCCCCCATCACCCGCACCTTCAGCACCCAGCCGCCGGTGATTCCGCACGCCACCAACAACTTTGATGACATCAACCTGGAAGAAAACCAGTGCATGAGCTGTCACAGCCCGGAAAAATACAAAGAGAAAAAAGCGGTAAAAATTGGCGACAGCCACTTCTACGACCGCGACGGCAACAAGCTGACAGAAGTCTCGTCGCGCCGCCACAACTGCCTGCAGTGCCACGTGCCGCAGGTGGATGCACCACCGCTGGTGGAAAACACCTTCCAGGGCGACAAACAGGTCACATCATCGGCCGGCGCAGCGCCGGCAGCGGGCAAGAAAACCGTCAAGAAATAAGGCAATCCCAGATTAAGAAAAACGGCAGCTTCAGGCTGCCGTTTTTTTATTTGCCCGGCACTTTGCCGCGCAAGCTGTCGGCACGCCCGAACAGCCATGCGCGGAATTCGGCCGAGAACGGCAACAGATGGCCTTTTTCCGGCAACAGGTGCAAGGTTGCATTGGGCAGATTGGCCGCCAGATGCTGGCCAAACTGATACGGCACAAACGGATCGACCTGCCCCTGCACCACCTCCACCGGCGCAGCCAGCTTGCTCATATCGTAACCCCAGGCTTGCCACTGCACTTTCAGATCCTGCACCGCGCCATCGCTGCCCTGGCGCAACCCCTCCTGCTGGGTGCGCATAAACAGGCAGGCATGGGCCGGCTCTTGCAGCTGCTGTTGATCGAATGCCGGCATCTCTTCCCTGGCGGTGCGCAGATAAAAATCCGGGCGATGCTGATCGGCGCGGCGCACGCCCCAGATGGTCAGGTCAAACAACAGCGGCCGCTTTTCCGCCATTTTTGATCCGGGCAAACCATGATCGGCCATAAACTGACGCGCATCGGGAAAAC
>JAUPTR010000313.1 GCA_030917985.1 Pseudomonadota bacterium
CTTTGCGTTTGGGATGTTGCAGGCGTTTTGGCACTTCCTTGGTCGCCAGCAACAAAAAGGTATAACTGCCAGGAGTCGTGGCCTTCAGCAGGCGAAACTGGGTATTGTCGACCTTGGCGTAGGTGGCGATATCCGACAGGTCGCGGCACATCAGCGTGAAATGATGTTTTTCGTCTACCTGGCGAATGCGGCGAATCCGCTCAACCGCATCCTTGTCGCCAAGATGGCAACCGATGGCATAACAGGAATCCGTGGGATAAATCACCACGCCGCCATCACGGATGATTTTGACCGCCTCCCGAATCAGTCGCGGTTGCGGATTGTCGGGATGAATAACAAAAAATTGAGCCATATGCAGCAGTGTGAGGTGGGCAGGTTCAGTTAACAATAGCCCAGTCATGCCAGACGGGCTTGCAGGCGCCAGGCATGTCAGGCAAACGGCCGATGTCGGCGTAGCCTTCACCGGGGCCATGAAAATCGGAGCCGCATGACGCCAATAACTCATATTCGGCGGCCAAACGGGTGAACTGGATTACGTGCTCCGGCGTGTGGTTGGATGTCACGACTTCCACCGCCTCACCCCCTGCAGCCTTGAAATCGACCAGCAAACGTTGCATCCGCGCCTTTCCAATCTGATAACGCCCCGGATGCGCCAGCACGGCACGGCCACCCGCATTGCGAATCCAGTTCACGACATCATTAAGGTCAGCCCATTGATGCGGCACATAACCCGGCTTGCCTTTTACCAGATACTTTTTGAAGGCGGTTTTGATGTCTTTAACCTTGCCGCTTTCAACCAGAAAGCGGGCAAAATGCGTGCGGCTGATCATGTCCTTATTTCCGGCGAATGCCAACGCACCGGGCAGACTATCAGCAATGCCCGCCCGCAACAGGTCTGCGGCCATTGCCTCTGCACGCCGCATACGCCCGGAGCGCACCGACGCCAACCCTTGCTGCAGTTCGGCATTATCCGGATCAACATTCAAGCCCACCACATGAATGGTCAGCCCATCCCATGAAACCGACACTTCGACGCCATCGACAAAATGAATGCCATGCTCAATCGCCGCCTTGCGCGCAGCAGGCAGGCCCAGCAACACATCATGATCCGTCAGTGCCAGCACCTTGCAGCCCCGTTCGGAAGCGCGTGCAACCACTTGCTCGGGCGTCAGCGTGCCATCGGAACAAGAAGAATGGCTGTGCAAATCGATGTTGAGCATAGACAGTATTCGGAATGGAAGCTGCGATCATAACAGACTCGGTGCTGCCTGATCACGGCGAAACAGCGCGCAACAGGCAAACTTGACGGCAAGCACATGGACAATTGTCAATATTCGGTTGCATAATCGCCGGCTATGAAATTTCTATTTGACATGTTCCCGATCCTGCTGTTTTTTGCCGCATATTATGTGACAAAAAACGACATCTTCATTGCCACCGGCGTCACCATTGCAGCTACCGCTGCTCAGGTTGCATGGATGTGGTTCAAACACCGCAAGGTAGACACCATGTTGTGGGTCAGTTTTGGCATGGTTGCGGTTCTTGGCGGTGCAACACTGCTGCTGCACAACAAAACCTTCATCATGTGGAAACCAACGGCACTATATTGGTTGTTTGCACTGACACTGGTAATCACGCGTCTGGCGGCAGGCAAGAATCTGATGCGGACCCTGATGGAACAGCAGGTTAAACTGCCTGATCCGGTCTGGGACAAGCTACTGGTAGCCTGGGCCTGCTTCTTTGCACTGCTTGGCATTCTCAATCTTGCCGTTGCTTTCAACTTCAGCGAAGCAACCTGGGTCAAATTCAAGGTTTTCGGTGGTATCGGCCTGATGCTGGTGTTCGTTTTATTGCAAGGCGTCTGGCTGTCGAAATTTGTTGAAGAAAATCCGGAACAGAAAGAACAATGATGTTGTACGCCATTATCGGTACCGATAGCGAAAATTCACTGCAAAAGCGCCTGGCAGTGCGACCCCAGCATCTGCAAAGGCTACAGGCACTGCAAGATGATGGCCGACTGTTGCTGGCGGGGCCTTTTCCGGCCATCGACGCCGATGATCCGGGCGCTGCAGGTTTCTCTGGAAGCATGATCGTTGCAGAATTCGACTCGCTGGAAGCCGCAACAGCTTGGGCGGATGCAGATCCCTACGTGACTGAAGGCGTGTTCAGTTCGGTACTGATCAAACCCTTCAAGAAAGTATTCCCTGCATGAGCACGATAACTGATCTGATGCGAGAACGTCTGGAACAACTCAAGCCGCTATCTCTGGATATCCGTGATGACTCGGCACAACACGCCGGCCATGAAGGCGCCAAGGGCGGTGGAGGCCATTACTGGTTGTCTATTGTTGCTCAGGCATTCAGCGGAAAAGCACGTATCCAGCGCCACCGTCTGATATATTCCGCCTTGGGCGATCTGATGCAGCAAAAAATCCACGCTTTGAGTATCGAGGCGTTTTCCCCCGAAGAAGTCTAGTTTGCAATATTAGGATGACAGAATGAATAAAATTTCCCGCTTGCTCGCTGTTCTGGTGACCGCCTCGGTGGCAATGGCCGCACAGGCGCAGAACATTGCCGTTGTTAACGGTGTGGCAATTCCTCAAGCCAAGATGGACATTCAGCTGAAGGCTCTGGCAGCACGTGGCCAGAAAGACTCGCCGGAACTGCGCAATGCCATCAAGGACAGCCTGGTAACAGCGGTCCTGATTGAACAGGAAGCGACGAAAAAAGGACTGGACAAGACTCCTGACGTTCAGGCTGAACTGGAAATGGCTCGCCAATCGGTAATTTTCCGGGCTTACGTTCAGGATTACATGAAGAACAATCCGGTAACGGATGCAGAAATCAAGGCTGAATACGACAAATACAAGGCCACCCAGGCAGACAGGGAATACAACGTTCGCCATATTCTGGTTAAGGATGAAAAGGCGGCAAAAGACATCATTGAGCAGCTGAAAAAAGGCGCCAAATTCGACAAGCTGGCGGAAAAATTCTCGATTGATCCAGGCAGCAAGGCCAAAGGAGGCGAACTTGGCTGGAATGCACCTGGCAACTTTGTCAAACCGTTTGCCGAAGCCATGACCAAACTGGATAAAGGCCAGATCAGCAAAGAACCTGTCAAATCAGACTTTGGTTTTCACGTAATCAAGCTGGATGATGTTCGGAGCGCCAAGGTACCAGGCTTTGACGAAGTCAAGCCGCAAATCACCGAATTCCTGCAGCGCAAGAAGCTGGAAACGCTGATGGCTGGTCTACGCGCAAAGGCAAAGATCGAGTAACCGGATGTTCGATTGCCAATAAACAGGGACTGCTGATGCAGCCCCTGTTTTGCTTGAAATCGGCAATCCGATCTGATAGAACGGTCTAGATCTGTTGCACGTTTCGGGATCCTCACCATGCAACGTTTTTACCGCGTATATCTTTCCATTTCGCCCCTCGGTCAATCCGAGCTGGACAAGGCACTGTCAGCCATCCGTGAATCCTGGACCCGGCCTCACTGGATACGCAAACTGGAGCGCAATCAAGCATATTTGTTGCAAGTTGGCGCAGAAGCAGATTTTTGTGACAACCAGACAGAAGAGGCCTTCGCTCAACGCTTATCGGTGGCGATCTGGAAAAAAGTGGGGCGCTACGTCAAGGTGGTGGTGGATGCCACGTCAGAGGATCTTCCGGGTGATTGCTTTGAGCTGAATGAAATGGATTACCGCAAGCTGATGCGCACCCACTAAAATACCAGCCTTACTCCCAACAACAAGCCAAGGCCTGCTCCAAACGCTCGACGGCAATCACCTCCATGCCTTCAATAATCTGCTTCGGCATATTGGCCTTGGGGATGATGGCCCGCTCAAAGCCAAGCTTGGCGGCCTCTTTCAAACGCTCTTGACCACGCTGAACCGGTCTAACCTCACCGGTTAAGCCAACCTCACCAAATACCACCAGTTTTTTTGGCAAAGACCGATTACGCAATGACGAAGCAATCGCCAGCAGCACAGCCAAATCCGCGCCGGGTTCGCCAATCTTGACACCACCGACAGCGTTGATAAAGACGTCCTGATCAAAACAGGCGATGCCGGCATGACGGTGCAGTACGGCCAGAAGCATGGCCAGCCGGTTTTGCTCAAGCCCAACCGACAGGCGTTTTGGATTGCCAGAATGAGAATTGTCCAGCAGAGCCTGAATCTCAACCAATAAAGGTCGCGTACCTTCCTGTGTCACCAAGACACAGGAACCGGGAACCTCTGCCAGATTGTGTGAAAGAAAAAGGGCTGAAGGGTTGGATACGCCACGCAGGCCCTTGTCAGTCATGGCAAAAACACCCAGTTCATTGACGGCACCAAACCGGTTCTTGATCGCGCGAATCAGGCGGAAGCTGGAATGTGTATCCCCTTCGAAATACAGAACGGTATCCACGATATGCTCCAGAACACGCGGACCGGCCAGCGCCCCCTCCTTGGTCACATGGCCAACCAGCACCAGACTGGTACCGTGGCTTTTGGCATAACGCGTCAATTGTGCGGCACATTCGCGGACCTGTGCCACGCTGCCGGGCGCAGATTGCAACTGCTCGGTGTAGACGGTCTGTATCGAGTCGATGACGGCAACATCGGGCTTTTCG
>JAUPTR010000314.1 GCA_030917985.1 Pseudomonadota bacterium
GAAGCGATGGAAAACTCGCTCTCCAAAGAATCACAAACCTTCGAGCAATCGCTGTACAAGCTCTACAAAGAGGGCAAGATCAGCCTCGATGAAGCCATGCTCAACGCCGATTCACCCACCAACCTGCACTGGCTGATCAACAACGGGCAAAGCCAGGAGGATATGGAAACTGTATCAAATATCCGCAACCAGCCCAATACCGGCAGCGACGAAGGCCCGGCGGTGAGTTTTGATATCGATCTGATCGACAGCCCGCATTAGTTTAACTGTGTCACAAACACGGTTAAATTAGGTTCTGTTGACGTTATTTCGCCGCTGCACCGGCAAAACTAAGGAAGCACTGATTTATTCGGCGAGCGGGATGAAGTGCAAGGAGTCCGGCGCGCAGGATGCGAGACATATCTTTAGATAGGCGAGCGTTCCAGCACCGCGCGAGTGCAACCGAGCTTGGCAAGCAAAGCTTGCTTAGCGAATTGCCTGCCTGTGGTACGCAGCAATTCGCCCGCGTAGCCAATAAATCAGTGTATTCCTAACGTAAACAGAACTTACACCTGCTCATCCACATGTTCAGCAGCGTCGTCACGACGTCGCTTGCGCCGCCGCCGGTCTGTGTGCTGGCGAAACTCCAGCAACCAGGGTAAAGGCTGGCGTAACAGACATACCTGACGCCGATCCTTTAGAACACGCCGTTCGCTTGCCGCCGCCGGTTGCGCCTGCAGCAGCGGGCGATAAACCGGCAACTGCGGAGGCAGGGCACGACTCGCCACAGCGCTCGCCGGTTCCACCGCCGACACGCCGCCAAGACCATCCTGGCGCTCAGGCGGTGTAATCGGCGGATTAAACGGCGCAATGCGCATCATGCCTCCATGCGCACCACCACACGGCCTCTAGCCCCACCTGCGGCCATGCGCTGGCACTCATCCTCAACCCTTGCCAAATCGACATCACGACTCAAACGCGCCAGCAGCGACAGCGGCAAATCACGTGCAATACGCTGCCATGCCTCGTTGCGCCGGGGCAGCGGACACATCACAGAGTCCACACCGGCCAAGCTAACCCCACGCAAAATAAATGGCATCACCGTAGTATTCAGATCAAAACCTGCCGCCAGGCCACATGCGGCAACACAGCCACCGTAGCGAATACGTGGCAACAAGCCCGCCAGTACGCTGCTGCCACAGGTGTCGATCGCACCGGAATATTGCTCCGACTCCAGCGGGCGAGCTGCGGCAGCAATACTCTCGCGCAACAAAACGCTGCTGGCGCCCAGCTCAATCAGCCAGGGCGTCAGCTCTGGCTTGCCGCTCACGGCCACCACCCGATATCCGAGATTGGCGAGCAAAGCCAGCGCAATGCTGCCCACCCCGCCACTGGCACCGCTGACAAGCACTTCGCCGCTATCCGGTGCAACGCCATGCTGCTCCAGCGCCATCACACACAACATCGCCGTCAGCCCGGCAGTGCCCACCGCCATCGCCTGATGCACATCCAGCCCCGCCGGCAATGGCACCAACCATTCAGGCTTCACACGAGCATATTCAGCCAGACCGCCATTCACGCGTTCACCCACACCCCAGCCAGTGAGGATCACCTGCTGCCCGGGGACAAATGCTACGCTATCGGATTCAAGCACCTCCCCGGCAAAATCAATGCCGGGAATCAGCGGAAACTGGCGGATGATCTTGCCCTTGCCGGTTACCGCCAGCGCATCCTTATAGTTGAGCGACGAATAGGCAATCTTGACCAGCACGCCGCCCTCGCCCAACACGCTTATCGGCAGCGTTTTGATATCGGCGCGATAGCCGCTGTCGCCGTTGTCGACCTGTAATGCCCGAAAATCCATGCTGTTCGCTTTCTTGTCGATATTAAAAGCCGGCCTGGGCTGCATTACACCAGCCGTGCCTTCACATAACTGCCGGGTGCATCGTCCAGTGCCGGCAGCTTGCCCTCACCCGGCTGACGTGCGGCAACCAGTTTGCCATTAAACGGCTCCACCCATTTCGCCCAATCCAGCCACCACGAGCCTTGATGCGGCTCGGAGCCTTCCAGCCATGCTTCCGCAGTGGCAGGAAGCGTCTCATTGGTACAGTAGCCATATTTGTTTGCCGCAGGCGGATTCACAATCCCGGCGATATGGCCGGAACCGCCCAGCACAAAACGCTTGGGTCCCGCCAGCAATTGCGTGCCGAGGTAGGTGGTGCGCCACGGCGCGATGTGGTCCTCGCGGGTGGAAATCCAGTAGGCCGGGGTCTGGATCTGGCGCAGGTCAATCGGCACGCCATCCAGCGAGATCCCCCCCGGCTCGCGCAAGCGATTGTAAAGATACATATTGCGCAGATAGAAGCTGTGCATGGCTGCCGGCATGCGTGTCGAATCGCTGTTCCAGTAAAGCAGATCAAACGCCATCGGCTCTTTGCCCAGCAGATAGTTATTCACCACAAACGACCAGACCAGATCGTTCTCGCGCAATAGATTGAAGACATCCGCCATATGGTGGCCTTCCAGATAGCCCTTTTTATCCATATGTGCTTCCAGCTGCGCCATCTGCTGCTCGTCAACAAACACTTCCAGCTCACCGATATCGGAGAAATCCATCAGCGTGGTCATGAAGGTGGCCGCCTTGATGCGGTTATCCTTGCGGGCCGCCATATACGCCAGTGTCGATGCCAGCAGGGTGCCGCCAATGCAATAAGCCAGCGCCTTGATTTCCTTGCTGCCGGTTGCCTGCTGGATTGCATCCAGCGCGGCCAGCGGGCCTTCCAGCATATAGTCATCAAAACGCTTGTGGCGCAGTGATTCATCGGGATTGACCCAGGAAATCACGAACACCGTATGCCCTTGATCCACAGCCCATTTGATCAGCGAATTTTTTTCCTTCAGATCAAGAATGTAAAACTTGTTGATCCAGGGCGGAATGACCAATAACGGCCGTGCAAATACTTTTTCAGTAGTCGGTGCGTACTGGATCAGCTGCATCAGGGCGTTCTGGTAGATCACCTTACCCGGCGTGGTCGCTATGTTCACG
>JAUPTR010000315.1 GCA_030917985.1 Pseudomonadota bacterium
GATCGGCAAAGTTGTGGGTCTGAGAAAGGGCGCTTGCACCCGAAAACGTGAATGAGTCTACCAGTGTGTCCGTGTCCCAAATATTGGCAACGTCACCTTTGTAAAGCTCAACATCACCTGCGATATTGCCAAAAGAGAAGATTGTGGTCAGCAGGTTGCTCGGGCTGGCAACAAAGAAACTGAACGTGTCGACAAACAGGCCTTTGCCATTGTGGGTGACTTGTGCTGTTTCAAGCAGCCCGTGCGTGCCCCAGTCCTCGGCATGGTTTTTGGCTGCCTGAGCCGCACCAGACAGCGCGATCGACGCTACCGCCAGATACGCGGTAAAAGATTTGATGATTGGCATTGTAAGCTCCTGATTAAATAAAGAATGTCTGCGTGTGTAAACAGTGAAGAGGGGGATGCTGTAGCCAGAATCGCGTAAAGCCATATCTGGCGGGTATTGCAGATGACTTCAGCATTGTCGCGATTTTATATGTTAAATGATTTTTTTGTAAAGGCGTGTTGGGTAGAGTCTGGCATGGTAGTGTTAAATTTATATTTAAATACATGCTATTGTGTATTTTTCGGTCGCTGATGAATCTGGTTCTTTTGTCTTTTTTGGCTCTTTTATAAAAAATAGTGCGCTTGCTCAGTTTTTTCATGTTTGTGTGTGGTGGGTGGTTTTCTTCGTTGAATCGAATGTTGTTTCAAGATGCGTGGCTCGATTGGTTGAGCGGGTAATTTGCCGTGTTTCACAGACAGTTCGTCTGTTGGGCTCGAACCAGCCTGCCGCGCCGGTATTGATGCATCGTGAGGGGTGTGGGTCTATTTGGCTACGTGGGCGAATTGCTGTGTGCCGATGTGAGGCTCGCTGCCTGCCCACCGGCTGCACGGAGGGTTATGGGTGCAGGTTGATCCGGTGGTCCATATCCAGCGAGGGGGTTTCGGTATCGGCCATGCCGACAATTCTGGCGGGTACGCCAGCGACTGTCGTATGTGGCGGAACCGGCTCCAGTACAACGCTGCCGGCACCAATCTTGGCGCCACGTCCAACTTCGATATTGCCGAGTATCTTGGCTCCCGCGCCAATCAGCACGCCATAGCGAATCTTTGGATGGCGGTCGCCTTCTGCCTTGCCGGTGCCGCCCAGTGTCACGTTGTGCAGGATCGAAACATTGTCTTCAATGATTGCCGTTTCACCGACGACGAAGCCATGTCCGTGATCCAGCAGGATGCCACGGCCGATGCGGGCTGCTGGGTGGATGTCGACGGTGAAGGTTTCCGAAATCCGGTTCTGTAAAAACAGGGCCAGGGCGTGCCGCCCCTGATTCCATAACCAGTGCGTGATGCGATAACACTGCAGCGCATGAAAACCCTTGAAATACAGCAATGGGGTTGCGTAATTGCGGCAGGCAGGGTCGCGTTCATAGGCTGCCTGAATGTCGGCACGGCTTGCCTGGGCAATGCTCGGGTCTGAGGTCAGTGCTTCGCTGATCAGTTCCATCAGCGTGCGCGCATCCATGGTCGGGCTGGCCAGCTTGCTGGAAAGGTGAAAACTGAGCACGTCTTCCAGGCTTTTGTGCCGGAGCACGGTCATGTGCAGGAAGCTCGCCAGAATTGGCTCTTCCTGTGCATCCTGCAGAACCGAATTGCGGATTTCCTGCCAGATCGGATCGATTCGGAGTGTCACGGGCTTCCTGCCTTTTATTGCTTAAACTTCGGTGGTACGGCTTGGGGCAATGACCATCGCCTCACCTTCCAGAATCAACTTGCCTTTTACATAACAGTTGGTTTCCAGGGTGACGCGCTTTTTGACCGGATCAATGGTTTTGATGGTGACCTTGACGTTGACCGTATCGTGGATCGATACCGGTGCACGGAATTTGGCCGACTGGCTCAGGTAAACCGTGCCGTAGCCAGGCAGCTGGGTGCCGAGCACGGTGGAAATCAGGCTGGCGGTCAGCATGCCGTGGGCAATGCGGCCTTCAAACGGGGTGGCGGATGCATACTCCTCGTTGATATGCATCGGGTTGTTGTCGCCGGTAATGCCGGCAAACAGGATGATATCGGCCTCGGTGATGGTTTTGCCGTATTCGGCGGTCTGGCCGATCACCATGTCTTCAATGTAAACCGTGGTCATGACGCTCTCTGTCGCAAAAAAATGAATCAAGCGGATATTGTGCGGCATGTCTGTTAAAAGGCAACCATTTTGGCTGATTGTTTCTGATGATTTGCATCAATATTCGCATGACATTTTGCTTGCCGCACGGGCCGGTTTCGTGTATAAATCAAACGCTTGTTTGATTTATACACATGAGCAAAACTGGCAGAAATGAGTGATTCATTTTGCTCGCAGTGACAGCCATTTAAGCTCATGTTACGCTTGCGGTTTGCCGTTTTTATGGCCGGATCATGCCGATCCGGCTGATGTCACGAGTCATGGCGGTTTATCTGCCCTTCTTGTTTCAGGAGAGATATGAAAGCTCTGGTCGCTGTAAAACGCGTTGTGGATTACAACGTCAAGGTACGAGTCAAGGCCGACGGTAGCGATGTGGACATCGCCAACGTCAAGATGTCGATGAACCCTTTCGACGAAATCGC
>JAUPTR010000316.1 GCA_030917985.1 Pseudomonadota bacterium
ACGCGCCGCCCAGTGCCAGCATGATCAGCAGCAGCAAGAGGGCGGCAAACCCGAGCGTGATGCGGGTGGTGATTTTGATGTTGGCTAACATGCCTGGCTCTCCGGATTGGTTTTTTGCAGGGCAGCGGCTAGAATCGCCGCAAACTGAAAGGCTTGATATCAAGCATAGAAAACAGAATATCTATTTCCAATGAAAGGTTTGGCCATGCGCATAGGCACGCCGTTGGCCCGCAACGCAATGCGGGTGATGTTGTTGGGCTCGGGAGAGCTGGGCAAGGAAGTGCTGATTGCGCTGCAACGGTTTGGCATCGAAACCATTGCCGTCGACCGTTACCCGAATGCGCCCGGCCATCAGGTGGCGCACCGCGCACATGTGATCGACATGAGCGACCCGGCGCAGGTACGCAAGCTGGTAGAGCAGGAGCGGCCACACCTGATCGTGCCGGAAATCGAGGCGATTGCCACTGAAGAGCTGGAGCGTATCGAACACGAAGGCCTGGCCGAAGTGATCCCCACCGCCCGTGCCGCTCGGCTGACCATGAACCGTGAAGGCATTCGCCGCCTGGCAGCCGAAGAGCTGGGCTTGCCGACTTCGCCGTATGCGTTTGCCGATTCGCTGGATGAACTGCGCGCCGCGATTGAAAACGGCATTGGCTACCCGTGTTTCATCAAGCCGGTGATGTCGTCGTCGGGCAAGGGCCAGTCACGCGTGACCGGGCCAGAGCAGATCGAAGCGGCGTGGAATTACGCCGCTTCCGGCAGCCGCGTCAACAAAGGCCGGGTGATTGTCGAAGGCGCGATTGATTTTGACTACGAAATCACCCAGCTGACGGTGCGCGCCAACAGCGGCGACGGCGATATCGGCACTTATTTCTGCGAGCCGATTGGCCACGTGCAGGTGCATGGCGATTATGTCGAATCGTGGCAGCCGCAAGCCATGTCGCAACTGGCCTTGCTGCGCGCGCGCGAACTTGCCAAGGCGGTGACTGACAACCTCGGCGGCCGTGGGTTATTTGGCGTTGAGTTGTTTGTGAAGGGCGATCAGGTTTGGTTCTCCGAAGTCAGCCCGCGCCCGCACGATACCGGCCTGGTCACGCTCTGCTCGCAGCGTTTCTCCGAATTCGAAATCCACGCGCGCGCCATTCTCGGCCTGCCGGTGGATACCAGCCTGCGCCGCGATGGCGCATCGGCAGTGATTTACGGTGGTATGGAAGCGCAGGGTATCGCCTTTGATAATGTGGATGAAGCGCTGCAGATTCCCGAAACCGATCTGCGCCTGTTCGGCAAGCCGGAAGCCTTTACCCGCCGCCGCATGGGCGTGGCGCTGGCGAATGGCGACAACACCGATCAGGCGCGTGAACGCGCCAAGATGTGCGCCGATACGATCAAGACCGTTGCCGATGGAGCAAACAATGAGTGAAGATTTGCCGCAAGGCCAGACCGCCTACGAACTGCTGGGCGGCGAGGGCGTAGTGCGCCGTCTGGTAGACCGCTTCTACGAAATCATGGACACCGACCCGGTGGCCGCGCCGATCCGCGCCATGCACCCGCCGGACCTGAAAACCTCTGCCGACAAGCTGTTCATGTTCCTCTCCGGCTGGCTTGGCGGGCCGGACCTGTTTGTGCAGAAGTTCGGCCACCCGATGCTGCGCGCCCGCCACCTGCCGTTTCCGGTGGATGAGGGTGCCCGCGATCAGTGGCTGTACTGCATGTATAAAGCGATGCAGGAAACGCCGATGCCGGATGCCCTGCGCGAACGGCTGGAGCAGTCGTTTTTTAACACCGCCGACTTCATGCGTAACCAGGACTGAAACATCAGCCCTGCAGCCCGCTCTGGACGCGGTCTGCAGCCTTACCTGCAAGCCAATACCAGAGCGGCCTGCAGGGCAGGATTCATTGGCCCCTTTCCCCCTCTGTCGCAAAAACGGGGTCGTAGGTCGGACTTCAGTCCGACGCGGTCGCTTGCGTTCGGCACCGCGTCGGGCTGCAGGGCAGGGCAGTAGTCATGGCAGCGACAGCAGGATTTTCACCCGCGCGTCCACCGCGCTGCGGTCGACATAACCGATGCGGCCGGGCTGTTGTCGTACCTGGTCGATCATGTCCTGTTCCGATGCCACCTCTTTGGGCGGGCGGGCCGATGCGGTGAATACCATGCGCGACCAGTAGGTTGCCAACTGGCGTCGCTCTGGCGTTCCGATACCAGCTGCAACACGGCCGACCATTGTTCGCCAAACTGGCCATCCAGCTGCAGGCCCAGCTTGCTGTCCAGGCCGGCATCCCAGTCTGCCGAGCGCCCCGGCCCCCTGGCGGCAAACGGTTTGTCGGCACGATAATCTGCCTGCTGGTTATTGCTGTGTGCCACGCCCAGCGTGCCAAAGCCGCCAAATTCAAGCATCTGGCCGTCGGCGGCACAACAGGCGCAAAAAGCCAGCAGCGGGCCGGCGAGAAGAGTGAGAGGTTTCATGCTTGAACCTGCAATATGATCGGCAGAGGGGGCTGATTTGACTATAGCCGCCCTGGCAGCCTGTCGGACTTGAGACTGATCTGCTGCGCCAGCGGTAAAAACGGCCCACTTTTGCC
>JAUPTR010000317.1 GCA_030917985.1 Pseudomonadota bacterium
CAACGCCTAATACCAAGTTTCTGGCTGTCCCTGTAGTTAAATGGATATAACGGCCCCCTCCTAAGGGGCAGTTCTGGGTTCGATTCCCGGCGGGGCGGCACATTTCCGTAGGATGGTTGGAGCAACGCGATACCCGACAGGCGGTGTGACGGGGCATCAGGAGCGATACCCGGCGCGCAGCGTTGACAGTGCCTCAGCCAGCCCCGCTAACTTTATTCTTATTTGCCGCAGTTGGCGTTGTAGCTGCGCTGTAGTTGCTCCACCCGCTGGCGATTCACGCCCCAGTCCGAGTAGCCCACACGCGAGGCAGAGCGGACGTGGGCGAGGCTGGCTTCCTGTTGCAGTTCCAGATCATCGACAAATCCCATCAGTTTGCTGACGTATTCGAGGCGCACGTATTGCGGCTCGTTGACGGCGATGCGGTTGTTGCCCATGGCTTCGGCGGATTTCACCAGGCAGGGCCAGTCTTCGGCTTTGCGCAGGGTAAACGGCTGGGTTTGATGGCCGGCGTCGCTGGCTTTGCTGCTGAGGCAGTTGGGGCTGCTCGGGCAATCGGCAAAACGCTGGGTTGGCGCGGTGCCGGCACAGGCGCTCAACAGCAGCGCGGCGCAAATTGCCAACAGACCGCTGGCGTGGGGGAGGTGGCGTGTCATGCGGGGTTCCTCTGCTGTTGTGGCGGGTGGGGTGTCTGGCTGGCTTAGCCGCGATATTTGGCGCCGCAGGCGGCGGCGTGCTGGTTGACGGCGTCGATGTTGAAGGCTTCGTCGTAACGATCACAATCGCTGTTCTGGCATTCAAAAAACGCTTTCTGCACGTTCCAGCTATCGCCGGAGGCACTCAGCCCTTGCTGGCGCGGCGAGTGTTTCAGCGGCTGGTCGCAAAACGGGCAGGGGATGTCGGTGTCGTTGAGGTAGGCATCGGCAATCTGGCCGACGATGAGGTTGCCGATGAAGGTGTATTCATCAATGATTTTGCTTTGACGCATGGTGCGGGCTTTCTGAATTCGGCAGGAATGGCGATATTTTAACCCGGCTGATCGTTGCGTCGCGGATTTATCCTGCTGGCGCAAAATAGGCAAAAAAGCGCTGGATGAAATCGTCACGCTGTTCTGCCGGCAGGTGGTTGATGCCGCCTGCAGAAAAACGTCCTCCGCCGGAAGGGTATTGGCAACACAACCCGACTGCACCGACTGTGCTGCCCTTTGGCGCCCTTACGCTGATCAGGTAATCGCCGGCGCTGTCGAGGTTGAGGATGGCAAACGCTTGCTGCGGCTGGGCGCTGGCGAGGCGGTTGGCAAGAATGCCGGAGATGCGTCGCGCCCATTTTTCCGGCGGCAGCAGGTAGACGGCGGCATGCGGCTGTTGCTGCAGCGGCTGCAGTTGGCCGAGGCGGGTGTTGTCGGCGGCGTAGTTGTCGCGCAGCAGGCGGAATTCGGCGGTGTGTTCGATAAAGTCAAACGCTGAGGTATACGGTTTGATTGCCTGATACAGCGTGGCGGGGGTGATGGCGAGATCGCTGACAGTTTCGCCGTAGGCGTTGTAGTTGAGCAGGGTGCCCAGCTCTTGCAGTTGCGCGATTTTTTCGGCGTTCAGGCCGCTGGCCTGCGCCAGCGCGGTGGCGGGGCCGTTGAGGTTGTCGCCGAATGCGGCGGCAATGGCCCATGGCCGGAATGCACCATTCAGGTAGCGGTCTACCAGCAGGCTGCTGCATACATCTGCCGCTTCGTCGATAAAGCTGTGCAGGGCTGGGTGGGACGGCTGCTTGCTGGCGGCGTGGTGGTCAAAATAACGGATACTGGCGCCGTGTTCGAGCAAGGTTTGCAGTGCGTCGATATTGGCATCCAGCGAAATATCGAAAACATTGACCTGAATGCCCGCTTGCGGCGGCACTTGCCGCAGCAGCGCAATATCGCGCTTGACGCCGGTGATCAGTGTGCTGCTGGCCGGCTGCGCCAGCCGCAACTGGTGCAGTGCGCAGATGCCGTCTGCATCGCCGTTAAAAACGTCGATGATGTGTGTGTGCGACATGTGTTGGGCCCGACGGCATGGAGATGGCGACTATTGTGCCACGCCTGCCAATTTGCGGCGCAAGGGCCGTGGGTACTGGTTTGCGGTCATCCGGGGGTAAATATATTATCGTTGTTTGATAAAGGGCTGGTCAGCCTGTGAACAATCGTCTAGCCTGACAAGATAAAAGCATAACGATGGATTGATGGTGGGACGAGGATTGACGCTGCGTCGGCAATTGCCGGCATGTTTGCTGACACTGCTGGCTATTGCAGGACACACGCCTCTGGCATGTGCAGATGGCCCGTGGTTGCCGCAGCCGTCGGTGTGGAGCGATATGCTGCCCACGCTGCAGCAGGTGCAGTTGCAATCCCAGCGTGCGCCGACCCGTTTGCTGCTGGATGTTGAGAGTGGCACCACGGTTGCGGTATTTAATGTGGCCGGCGTGGCCAATGCCGCCGATGCGGTTATCTACAAGGGTCGCAGCGAGTTCTCGCTGGTCAAGATGGCGGGTGCCACCACCGGGCAGATTGCTGTGCTGTTTCCGGATATCGGCGAGCCGTATCGCAGTGTTTTCACAAAAATCATCGAAGGTATCGAGGAAAAGGCCAAGGGCCGTGTTTTGTCGGTGCCGGTGGGCAATAACGTCAACCCGACCGAGCTGGCGACCGAGCTGCGCAAGCAGGATGTGAAGGTGGTGGTGGGCCTCGGCCGCCAGGGCCAGAAGGCTGCGGTATCGGTGAATGGCGAGCTGAATGTGGTGGTGGGCGGGGTGCTGGCCGTGCCCGAGGCAGATGCCCAGTTGATGCCGGTGCATACGCTGGCGCCCGATCCCAATCTGCTGTTCAGGAAACTCAAAAGCCTGGCGCCCAATGTGCGCAAGGTGCATGTGGTTTACGATCCGCGCCAGAATGCCTGGCTGATCAAGCTGGCGCGCGAGGCTGCCAGGGTAAATGGTCTGGAGCTGCTGGCGCAGGAGGCGGCCGATCTGCGGACGGCGGTGAGGGCTTATCAGGGCATTATCAATAGCCCCAATCTGGCGCATGAGGCGCTGTGGCTGTTGCAGGATTCAACCACGGTGGATGAGTCGGTGATTCTGCCGCTGGTGCTGGAAGATGGCTGGGGCAAGAATCTGCTGGTGTTCTCCAGCAATATGGCGCATGTCAAACGTGGCGCGCTGTTTTCGCTTTATCCGAGCAATGTTGATCTGGGGCGCACGCTGGGGGCGTCCGCCATGTCTTATCTGGGCGGTGGCAATACAGTACGCGGTGTGTTGCCGCTGACCGATGTGCTGATGGCGGTTAACCTGCGTACCGCCACGCATCTGGGTATCAGCCTTAACTATACCCAGCAGCGTGCTTTTGATTCGGTGTATCCGCAGCCATGAAACACCTGAATCTGCATCAGAAACATTCAATCATGGCCGCTTACCGTGAATCACCGCTGCGGCAGCAGCTGAGCCTGGCCATGACGGTTGGCGTGTTGCTGGTGGCCTTGTTGTCGTCGCTGGCCAGCACCTGGCAGGGCTCGCGCCAGATTCGTCAGTCGATGCTGGAGCAGGGCCAGCGTGTGGCAGAAAACTTTGCCCGGCAGAGTACGCTGGCCTTGTTGTCCGGTTCACCGGAGAACGCTGCAGAGTCTGCCGCTGCGACGCTGGCTTTTCCGGATGTCACCCGAGTGGAAATCCATCAGGCTAACGGCTCGCCGTTGCTGGTGCGTGGTGCGCCGGATCACAGCAAGTTGAATCATGTGTCGTCTCCTTACGGAACCAAGCAGGCTCAGCTGGAGAGCGAAACCGGCAATGACTGGCGTTTTGTGGCGCCGGTGATTCACAAGGTGGAGGCGTCGCCATTCGATCTGGATGCGGTTGCCAAGGCGCAGCAGCTGGGCTTTGTGCGTGTGGTGCAGAGCAAGACTACGCTGACGCGCATGGTAACCAATGTGTTGCTGATCAATCTGGCGGTGTCGTTTTCCTGCGCATTTGTCTTTCTGCTGGTCATCCGCTCCCTGTCTAACCGCCTGACCCGTCCGCTGGCGGCACTGTCGAGCGCAATGGCCCGCGCCGAGCGGGGCGAGGATGACGCTCAGGCACCGGTATTCGGCCCCAAGGATGTGGTGGATATGGCCAATAGCTATAACCGCATGATTACCACCCTGCAGGATCGGGAACTGGCGCTGCGCGATAGTCAGGCGCGTTATCGCGAGGTGATCGAATCGGTGAAAGAGGCGATTTTCCAGACTGACAGCCTGGGTCGCTGGATACTGTTGAACCCGGCCTGGACCGAGATCACCGGTTTTGCGCTGGATATGTCCTTACAGCAGCCCTTGCTGGATTTCATCTTCCATGGTGATCGCGCCCGAGTGGCCGAGCTGCAACGGCAACTGGCCACCGGTATGTTGCGCACCGTTGAATACGAGGTACGCTTCATTCACCGCAACGGCACCGAGGGCTGGGCCGAAATCAAGCAGCACGGCCGGTTTGACGCCAAGGGCGTGTTTATCGGCACGGCCGGTACGTTCGACGATATTACCGAGCGCAAGCACAATGAGCAGGAGCTGGCAGCGCATCGCCAGCATCTGGAAGACCAGGTGCAGATTCGTACTGCTGCCTTGCAGGCGGTGAACAAGGAGCTGGAGGCATTCAGTTATTCGGTATCGCACGATTTGCGTGCACCGCTGCGGGCCGTGGACGGGTTTGCCCGCATGCTGCAGGAAGACTGCGGGCCCACTTTACCGGATGAGGGCAAGGACTACCTGAACCGCATCATTGCGGCGGCCACGCGCATGTCGCAATTGACGGATGGCCTGCTTTCGCTGGCGCGCGTCAGCCGTAACGAGCTGCATCGCAAGCCGGTTGATCTGAGTGCAATGGTGGGGGGCTTGTTTGATGAGTTGCAGGCGACCTTTCCGGAACGCAGGGTGAACATCACCATCGAGCCTGAGCTGACTGCCAATGCCGACCAGGAAATGATGCTGGCGGTGTTGCAGAATCTGGTGAGCAATGCATGGAAATTTACCGCCAAGCGTGAGCTGGCACATATCGAGTTTGGCCGTACCCGCACGGCGCATGGCACCGGTTTTTATCTGCGCGACGATGGCGCCGGGTTTGACATGGCCTATGCGGGCAAGCTGTTTGGTGCTTTCCAGCGCCTGCATGGCAAGGAGGAGTTTCAGGGCACCGGCATTGGCCTGGCCACTGTGCAACGCATCATCCACCGCCATGGCGGTGAAATCTGGGCCGAGGCATCAGTTGATAATGGCGCGACGTTCTACTTTACGCTGCCGGATGATTGATTGACGTGGTGACTGAAAAAACCAAACCCCGCAAATGCGGGGTTTGGTTTTTGTGCTGTTGTACAACTTAGCCGCAACTGCCGCAGCAAGTTTTCGATGCATTTTTC
>JAUPTR010000318.1 GCA_030917985.1 Pseudomonadota bacterium
AAGAAGGCAGCCACGGCCTACGCCGAAGGCTTTTTTGACGACCTGCTGGTGCCGTGTGCCGGCATAAGTAAAGACAACCACCTGCGCGCCGACACCTCGCTGGAGAAACTGGCCACGCTCAAGCCCGCATTTGATCGCAAATCCGGCAACGGCACGCTGACGGCCGGCAACAGCACGCCGCTCACCGACGGCGCATCAAGCGTATTGCTGGCCAGCGAAGAATGGGCCAAAGCACGCGGTTTGCCGGTTCTGGCCTATTTGACCTATGGCAAAACCGCATCGGTGGATTTTGTTGCCGGAGAAGGGCTACTGATGGCACCCACCGTGGCGGTGGCGCGCATGCTGGCCGATACTGGCCTGAGTCTGCAGGATTTTGATTTTTACGAAATCCACGAAGCCTTTGCGGCACAGGTGTTGTGCACCTTGCGCGCCTGGGAGTCGGAAAAGTACTGCAAACAGCGCCTGGGTCTGACGCAGGCGTTGGGCAGCATTGACCCGGCCAAACTCAACGTCAAGGGTAGCTCGCTGGCATTTGGCCACCCGTTTGCCGCCACCGGTGGCCGGATTGTTGCCACGCTGGCAAAGTTGCTGGATCAGCGTGGCAGCGGCCGCGGGCTGATTTCGGTGTGCACTGCAGGTGGCATGGGTGTGGTGGCCATGCTGGAAAAGCCCTGATTCAGCTGCGCCCTCGGCGCGGCTGCAAGCCGCTCTGGTATTGCCTTGCAGGCGTGCCTGCAGGCCGCTCCCAGCCTGGCTTGCAGGCCGTTGCTGTTAATCTTCTACGGCAGGGCGGGGCGGCATCTGCTCAAGCATCGCCAACAAGCGGGCGCGATTCGGCAACAGCTCCAACCCGGCGGTATGTGGCACGTTTGGCAGCAGCCATAACGTCTTCGGCGAGTTGGCGGCAGCATATAATTGCTCGCTGTGATGCGCCGGCACCACCTCGTCGCCGGTGCCATGAATGAACAATACAGGTATTGGCGCCAGACGAGCCACCGACTGCTGCGCCGCATAGTCATCACTCAGCAGCAGAAACGGCAGCCATTGCACGGGCCAGGTCAGCCATAAGCCCGCCATTTTTTCGCGCGCAATGCCCTGGTATGAGCTGAAGGCGCTGTCCACCACCAGCAGTCTGACCTGATTGCGCCAGGGGCTGTGCGCCAGATTATAAATGCCCATTGCACCGCCAAGGCTTTGTGCCAGCACCACCACCTGTTTCGGGGCGACATCGCTGCGCTGCAGCAGAAACCCCAGGGCGGCATCGATGTCTTGCTGCGCGCCCGCCAGCGAAGGCTCTCCCTGCGAGCGGCCATAACCGCGATAATCAAACGTCAACACCTGGTAGCCTGCCGCCGGCAGCCAGCGCACCGCCCAGACATGATCGCCGATATTGGCGGCATTGCCGTGCAAGTGCAGCACAGTGCCTTTGACCGCGCCTTGTGCCGGCAGAAACCAGCCATGCAACTGTGTGCCATCGGCAGCGGCAAAAAACACATCCTGATACTGCAGACTGAGTTCTGCCGGCGTATGTTGCAATTGCCTGGACGGGAAGAAAAACAGGCTCTCGCAGCCCGTCAGCATCAACAGTGGCAGTAGCCAGAGGCAACGGCGCGCCATGCCTAATCGCCGCGCTGCTTCAGCAGTTGGCGCTCGGCATGAAACTGCGCAACAAAATCGTCATAACGCTGCAAGTCAATCGCGGCGCGGATGTCGCGCATCAGCTGCTGGTAGTAGTAGAGGTTGTGAATGGTGTTGAGGCGCGCACCGAGGATCTCGTTGACACGCTGCAGATGGTGCAGGTAGCCACGCGAAAAATGCTGGCAGGTGTAGCAGCCGCAGGTTTCGTCAAGCGCCCGGGTATCCAGCTTGTATTTGGCGTTGCGGATCTTGATATCGCCAAAACGGGTAAATAGCCAGCCGTTGCGCGCGTTGCGTGTGGGCATCACGCAATCAAACATATCTATGCCTTTGCTTACCGCATATACCAGATCTTCTGGCGTGCCCACGCCCATCAGATAACGCGGCTTGTCTTGCGGCAATTGTGGTGCGGTGTGGCTGAGGATGCGTTCCATGTCCTGTTTGGGCTCGCCCACCGACAAGCCACCGATGGCAAAGCCGTCAAAGCCGATCTGGCTCAGGCCCGCCAGCGATTCGTCGCGCAGGTTTTCATACATGCCACCCTGAACAATACCAAATAGCGCATTCGGATTGCCCTCGTGCGCTTGCTTGCTGCGCTCTGCCCAGCGCAGGCTCATGCGCATTGATTTGGCAGCTTCTTCGCGCGTGGCGGGGTAGGGTGTGCATTCGTCGAAAATCATCACCACATCAGAATTCAGCACGCGCTGGATACGCATCGATTCTTCTGGCGTCAGGAACAATTTGTCGCCATTGACCGGGCTCTGGAATTTCACCCCTTCCTCGGTGATTTTTCGCAGCGCGCCCAGGCTGAACACCTGAAAGCCGCCCGAATCGGTAAGAATCGGTTTTTCCCAGCCCATGAAACCATGCAGGCCGCCGTGTGCCTCAATCACATCCAGTCCAGGGCGCAGCCACAAATGGAAGGTATTGCCGAGAACGATTTGTGCGCCGATGTCGTGCAACTCGTGCGGGCTCATTGCCTTGACCGAACCGTAAGTGCCCACCGGCATGAATACCGGGGTTTCGATCTTGCCGTGAATTAGCTCCAGCGTGCCGCGTCGGGCCGCACCGGATGTGGTGTGTAACGTAAATTTCATCAGGATTCCTCAACCGAAGACACAGTTCGGTAAATTGCAGGCGCACAACAGCATGCACTGCTCAGGCGGGATTTTCTCACAAAGCGCAAGGGAATCAGACAGAAAGGAGGCAGACGACGCGCAGCGGAATACGCCGCGCTTTACCAGAAACGATGTGAACCGTCCGCCAGGCGTTCTACCAGCGTCAGCCGCATCGGCATGCCGCTATCCCGGTCTTCAACCCAGCTGTTGCCCGGATAACCGGCACCGGTATCAATGCAGAAATGCGATTCCAGAAATACCGGTTGCGGCACCGGATTGTGGCCGCAATAAGTCAGCGACAAGCCGGGGTAAAAATTGCCTTTTATATTCTCGATGGCAGCCCAGCCTGCCTCTGCCCCCAGTACCCGGCTCCACATCAGGCGAATGGCATGGCTGTCGGCCTCTCCCCAGTTTTGAGCATCCAGATCGGCATCGGAATACTGGCGTGGCGGATTCAAATCCGCCAGCAACTGGGCATGCACGATATTAAAGCGTTGCCGGCCTTCTCCCACCACCATCACATGTGGCAATGCCGCCACCATCCGCGCCAGCTCCAGCAGCAGCGGATCTTGCTCCAGAATCATCGTGGCAGCCCATTCGCCGCCATTCAGCGAGTGAAACAAAAAGGCTTGGCTGCGCCCCATGCCGGGATCAGCCAGCGCATCCAGCAACATTTGATCATGATTGCCGAGCACCGAAAAAAACCATGGCTCGCGCAACAAATTCAGGCATCCCAGCGAATCGGGGCCGCGGTCAACCAGATCACCCACCGCAAACAGGCGATCTCCCTGTTCTGGCGCAAACGACGCCTGTGCCAGTTTGGCCTGCAACTGATCAAGGCAGCCATGCAGGTCGCCAATCAGAAAATCACGTCCCGCAGCATTGGCAGCAACACGCTGAATGCGCGGTGTCATGTTTGTTGTCGATCAATCAGCATCGCATCGCCATAACTGAAAAAGCGATAACGCTGCAGCACCGCATGCACATAAGCCGCACGCATGTGCTCAAAGCCGGCAAATGCCGAAACCAGCATCAGCAAGGTAGATTTGGGTAAATGGAAATTCGTCAGCAAGCGATCCACCACATTGAAATGAAAACCAGGCGTGATGAAGATATCGGTCTCACCCGCGCCAGACTTTAGCTGGCCGCCCCTGGCTGCAGACTCGAGTGCCCGCAATGTGGTGGTACCCACCGCCGTCACCTTGCCACCACGTGCACGGCACGCCGCAATTTTCTGTGCCGTTTCATCCGGCACCGAATACAGCTCAGAATGCATCTTGTGTTCAGTAATCCGGCTCACCCGCACCGGCTGAAATGTACCGGCGCCAACATGCAGCGTCACAAACGCAGTCTGCACGCCCTTGGCCGCCAGGCGCGCCAGCGTGGCCTCATCAAAATGCAGCCCTGCCGTGGGCGCAGCCACCGCACCCGCGTGTTCGGCATAAACCGTCTGATAACGGGTTTCATCCACGCCATCCGGTGTATGGCTGATATAAGGCGGCAAAGGCAGGCGCCCAGACTGCTCCAGAATGTTCAATACATCCGTTTCACCCTGAAAGTGCAGCACAAACAAATCAGCCTCACGCCCCATTACCTCAACCTGCCAGCCACCATCCAGCATCAGCGTGGTACCCGGCTTGGGCGATTTGCTGGCACGCACATGCGCCAGCACCTCGTGCTCGCCCAGCACCCGCTCCACCAGCACCTCAATCTGTCCACCTGTCGACTTGTGGCCAAACAAGCGCGCCTTGATCACCCTGGTGTTGTTGAATACCAGCAAATCTGCCTGCGCCACCAGCTCGGGCAAATCCACAAACTGCCGATCCGCCAGCGCACCGCTGTTGCCATCCAGTGTCAGCAAACGACTGCCCGAGCGTGCCATTGCTGGAAACTGCGCAATCAGCTCATCCGGCAAATCGTAATCAAAATCTTCCAACTGCATGTCGCGTCGATCAAAAAGGGTGAATGGCAAAGAGCCGGCAGTATAGCCGATTCACCCTCGCCAGCCATATTGGCGGGTGCAATCTATTGCCATGCGCAATGTTTTCAGAGATAATTCGCGCCTTCCTAGCCGGGCCTGCCCGGTATCCATCTGCCCAGGTGGTGAAATCGGTAGACACAGGGGACTCAAAATCCCCCGCCGCAAGGTGTGACGGTTCGAGTCCGTCCCTGGGCACCAGAATTAAATCAAGAGCTTGGCAGCGCCCGCGTCACTCCAGTGCTGGTTTTAACAGGCCCGATCCCACACGCGTTAATTCACGTTTGCTACACAGCTTTTAGCCGTTGATGAATGTCTGCGCTGCCTGAGGTTTGATGGCCTGCGATGAGCACGCCAGTGTTTGAGCTCACGCCATGGCCCGTCAGGGCCGTTGCGCCCGCAGCGAAGGTGGGCCTGATTTATTGGTTGCGCGGGCGAATTGAGGCGTACCAGAGGCAGGTAATTCGTTAAGCAAGCTTTACTTGCCACGCCCGGTTGCACCCGCGCGGTGCCCGAAAGCTCGCCTATCCATCTTGGCGCTACCGGCGAAACATGGGTAATGGATTTAGCGGGTGCCTTAAAAACCACTTGCTGCCCAGCTGCGCCAGCCGCTTATGAAAACCTGAGTTTGGGAACGCCACCTTGAGCGTGGCGATAAGCTCTCTGGAGATTCCCATCGGCACCATGCCAAGAGAAAAGTCTGCAATGTCTGCTCGACGGAATGGCTCCACCAGCGGGTATGGGGAGCCTGCATGGCTCCGTATTGAATGATGCATTTCGATCATTTCTGAAACCTCGGCAATCCACAGCGCCTTTCCCCTCGCATTCAGATAGGCCGCGGCATCCGCTTCGGACGGGGACAGGTAATCCAGTGTGCCCGCCGTCCAGATACCAATATCGTGGAAGCATGCCGCGACCTGAATCTTTTCCTTCTCGGTCTCTCCAAATGAGCCTAGCGAGAGGCACAGGTTTGTTACCCGGTAGACGTGGTTACGGTATGCCGGAAGATCAGCGCCAATGACTCCACTGAAGCTGTCCAGAATTTCTTCGACAAGGGGTAGTTTTCGTTCAATGTGCATCTGGCGACCACCTTGCTTGTCGTGCATAAAATAAAGCTCACCGGCTGCCGCAGGTAATCCGGTGAAGACCGATGTCAGACCCGGCCATTTGGCCGGGCCACGGGCAGAAGCAGGGCTCGGAGCCGCCTGGTTGACCGACACAGCCGTGAAGGCACGAAACACAACCGGCCTGCAAGCCGCCACCAGAGTGGGCTACAGCCAAGGCTGCAAGTCGCTGCCAGGGCCACTACTGGCGATGTTACCCGTTTTTGAGGCGCATAGCTGGGCTATGTCACGAGAGCTTGTGTAAAAAAGACTGTCTCTCCCGCTGGCGCAGCAGATCAGTCTCAAGTCGCCGCTCTTTGCCCTGCTGGCGCTCCATCGCCACTGATCGTTAACAGGTTTCAAACAGTAGCTCCGCTGTGTTGCGACAGCAGGGGCAGGCAATAAAAAAGCGCCAGTGGCTGGCGCTTTGTGCTGGGGATTGCTTGCTTATTATTTGTTGTTGCGGGCTGCCTGGGCCTTGTCGTACCACTGCTGGGCTGCCTGGGGGTCGGCTTTTTCGCCGAGGTCGCCGTTTTCATAAATTGCACCGAGGCGTTCCATGGCTTGTTCGTTGCCGGCTTCAGCGGCTTTTTTGTACCAGCGCAGCGAGTTGAGTGCGCTTTTTTGTACGCCCCAGCCTTTTTCGTAGAATTCGCCAAGGTTGTACATGGCCAGCGGCAGGCCCTTGTCGGCGGCTTCCTGATAGCGGCGCAGTGCTTCGCTGTAGTTTTGCGGCACGCCCTGGCCTTCCTGATACATCCCGCCAATGTTGTTGATTGCCCAGGCATCGCCGGCAGCGGCTGCCTTGTTGAACATCTGAAAGGCTTTTTGATAATCCTGTTTGGTGCCCAGGCCGGAGTAGTGCATGTAGCCGACATAGGTTTGGGCGTCGACGTTGCCCAGGTCTGCAGCTTTGGTCATCAGCTGGAAAGATTTTGCGAAGTCTTGCTCTACGCCAACACCCATGCGGTAAAGACGGCCGAGGTTGGCCATCGACTGCGAATCACCCTGATCTGCGCCGGCCTGAAACCATTTGACTGCGGCTTTCAGGTCTTTGTCTACTCCCTGGCCCTTGAGATACATCACGCCGATATAATTGTTGGCCAGGCCTTTGCCGTGTTTGGCTTGCGATTTGAATTCTTTCAGTGCTACGTCGTATTTGCCGCCGTCGTAGGCTTTGATGGCAGAATTCATGTCTGCCCAGGCTGGGGTCGACAACGCCAGTGCACACAACACCGGGACCAGTTTACGGGTGAATCTCTCCATTTCTACCTACTCCTCAATTTTTCTCTATTGTTTGCCGCTGGCCACAATAGGTTTTTCAAATAATACCAATATCATATTAATGTTAATGCCTGGTGATGACAACCATTAACCATGCAATTTCTTGAATATTCAAGCAAACCCGCTCTTGTGGGGTGTGGCCTGCCGTGGGCGGGCGAGCTTGCAAAAAGCGATTCGACCGCTGCGGTGTATTTGAGTTCCCGTAATCATTCAACGCCACAGGATCGATACCAGCAGCAGGGCGGCAATCACTGCCAGTAGCCAGTTCTGCCGCTTCTGTTCACGCATCAGTGCGTAATAAGCCTGATGAAGGGTATCGCTGTTGCCCACCGCCATTAGTTCACTCAGCTTGCGTGGCAGAACCGGAATCAGTGATGCCAGTTGTGGCGCTTC